>JACMLS010000533.1 GCA_014379485.1 Bacteroidia bacterium
AAGAAATTAAAAATGTTGGTGTAGCCACTCAAAAAGCACACAAGGATAAATTAAAGGCAAGAGATACCGGACGTAAAGTTGGCGGAAGAGAAAAAGTTGAATTGACAGAAGAAGAAATTCAGCAACAAATTAAAGAAACACTTGCACGCTTAAGTTCAACCGGATCTAAAAGTAAAGCTTCTAAATACCGCCGCGAAAAACGTGAGGGTATCCGCGAAAAATTGCAGGAAGAAGCTGAACAAACCGAAGCAAATAAATCAACTATACAGGTTACAGAGTTCGTGTCTGCAAATCAGTTGGCGCAAATGATGTCGCTGCCGGTTAACCAGGTAATTTCTACCTGTATGCAACTAGGTTTGTTCGTTTCTATCAATCAGCGTTTAGATGCAGAAACAATTTCTATTGTTGCCGGTGAGTTTGGTTATCAGGTAGAATTTGTTGCCGTAGAAGTTCAGGAAGCTATTAAAGAAGAGGTTGATAAAGAAGAAGATTTAGTACCAAGACCACCAATTGTTACTGTAATGGGTCACGTAGATCACGGTAAAACTTCTTTGCTTGACTTTGTAAGAAAGGCAAACGTTGTATCTGGTGAGGCCGGCGGAATTACCCAGCATATTGGAGCATACAACGTAAAATTACCAAACGGAAAATCAATTACGTTTTTAGATACACCAGGTCACGAGGCCTTTACCGCAATGCGTGCGCGTGGTGCAAAAGTTACCGACGTTGCAATTATTGTGGTGGCGGCTGACGATAGCATTATGCCTCAGACAACAGAGGCCATTAACCACGCACAAGCTGCAAACGTGCCTATGATTTTTGCAATAAATAAAATTGATAAGCCGGGAGCAAATCCCGATAAAATACGCGAAGGACTTTCTCAAATGAATATTCTTGTTGAAGAGTGGGGTGGAAAATTTCAGTGCCAGGAAGTTGCAGCAAAATTCGGTAAAAACGTAGATCTGTTATTGGAAAAAGTTTTATTGGAAGCAGAAATGCTGAACCTTAAAGCCAACCCTAAAAAATCTGCAAGCGGAACCATTGTTGAATCTAAATTAGATAAAGGACGTGGTTATGAATCCACCATTCTTGTTGAAGCAGGAACTTTAAAAGTTGGTGACATGATCCTTTCCGGAAGTTTTTTCGGACGTGTAAAAGCAATGCAGAACGAGCATGGGCAAGAAATAAAATCTGCAGGCCCGGCAATTCCCGCAATGATCATTGGTCTTAATGGTGCACCGCAAGCCGGAGATAAATTTCACGTAATGCTCGATGAAAGGGAAGCAAGAGAAATTGCAACAAAACGTTTGCAATTACAACGCGAGCAGGGAATCAGAACGCAAAAACACATTACGCTTGATGAGATTGGAAGACGTTTGGCAATAGGAGATTTTAAAGAACTAAACATCATTGTAAAAGGTGACGTGGATGGTTCTATAGAAGCGCTTTCTGATTCTTTATTGAAACTTTCTACAGAAAAAATACAAGTAAACATTATTCACAAATCTGTAGGTGCAATTTCTGAAACAGATGTTATGCTTGCTTCTGCATCTAACGCAATCATTGTTGGTTTCCAGGTTCGTCCTACCACCAACGCCCGCAAAATTGCTGAAGTAGAGCAAATAGATATTCGTTTGTATTCTATTATCTACAACGCCATAGAAGAAGTAAGGGCTGCAATGGAAGGAATGCTTGCTCCTGAACTGGAAGAAAAAATTACCTGTAACATTGAGATTCGTGAGGTGTTTAACATTACAAAAGTTGGAACCGTTGCCGGATGTTATGTGTTGGATGGAAAAGTAAACCGCAACACCAAAGTGCGTATCATACGCGATGGTATTGTTGTGCACAGCGGAACTTTAGGGTCTTTAAAACGTTTTAAAGACGATGTAAAAGAGGTTTCTACCGGATACGAATGCGGATTGAATATTGACGGCTTTAACGACATTAAAACCGGAGATATAATTGAAGGCTACGAAATGGTAGAGATCAAAGCGAAATTGTAAATTATATCCCGATAGCTATCGGGAGTAAAATTGAAACGCTCCCTGAAAATTCGGGGAGCGTTTTTTTTCGCAGATTTTTTCTAACCATTCATAGAAAACAAATCAGAATTCTTGTTAAACTCTCTGCTTCGTGTATTTTATTTTCTATTTTTGAAGCAATGAAAATGGCAATAAAATATTTTTCTAAAAAAGGCAGGGCAAATTCAAGCCTCAGCAATTGCATCCGCAACACCATTTTTTCTATCACAGCTTACCCTTCTGTTTAATTAAATTTTTCCTTATCGGAATTTGTTTGCACCATTAATTTTTAATGGCACTTGCTTTTTTTGTTTTCTTTTCAGAGATCAAAAGCAAATTCCTTTTCCAAAAATTAATTAATCTTTTAAATCTAAAAATCATGAAAACTAAAAATATAATCGTCCTGTTTCTATTGGTGAAACTGGTAACAGTAAATAATCTGAACGCTCAAAACCCGGTTGGCACCTATATGAAAATAGAATCTTCTTTGCGCACAAACACAATAGACGGAGAAAAAAGAATGGAAATTGACACAACCTTGCTTTCTTTAAACGAAGACTTTTCTTTTTCCTATAAATGGTCTCCGCAATATGGCCCCAATGCAAATGAGCACATTGTTACAACCGGTATCTGGAAGCTTGATCGGAAAAAAGTGCTACTTACTTCAAAGTATCAATTCAATCAAAGCAGGTTTTTTGAATCGTACGAACCCTCTTACGGAGATAGTCTTGTAAAAATTTACATTCAAACTTACGACTCTCTCATTGGTTTCATTCAGTTCAATTACGTAGCAGTAGTTTCAGATTCGCTCAGAAAAAATCAGTTGGTTACCAAAGACGAAAAATTTTCAAGTCCTGCCTGCTCAGCAAATTTCGAATTAAAAAAAGTGGACAAAATATTTTTCTGCGGAGATTTCGGACAAATGGCTGCAGTCATTCCTAAAAACCAGCGCTCAAATCACTTTGTGTTGCAGTACAACTGGTCTGCCAGTTCAGATTATCGCTATTTTAATAATGAGGCATTTTATTTTGATGGCGATGAAATTTTTACAGAAAAAAAATCGTTACGTCCGGGCGGCAAGGACGAGGCGAGCGCTTTAAAGAAAATCAATAACCTTAAATAATTGAAGCCATGAAAAATATTTTTTTATTAGTTGCAATCTTTACCGGAAATTTTCTTTCTGCGCAGAGTACTGAAAGTAAACCGTTAAAGAAAAAAGAACTTGTTGCAAACGGAGCGGGTGAAAAAAAAGTTTCGCTTCCCTTTGTAATTGGCGCAGATTATACTTTCAGTAAAGCGCACGAAACGATGCTGTTCGTGGGCTATACAAAAGGAAGTACGGGAAGCGGAGGTTGCGGCCCCGCAGTTATTTCAGCAACATCTGCCGGACTTTCTTTTTGCCGCCCACATAATCTTACAGGAAATAATTACTACGGCGGATTTTTTCAGCAGGATTTTCTTGTGGTTCCAACACCTGTTTTATTTGCAGGGCGTGCAGATCTTTTTTATTCACCACAAAATAAAAATTATGTGTTCAGACCTGGAATAGGAATGAGTTTTCTTTTTATTGATTTTACTTTCACCTATTCGTTCAGCAATAAAAATTCAGGAAGTCTCATTGATAACGGAAGGGGTGGAACAGTGCAGCAAAATGATTTTTTTCCGTCGGGCCCCGGTTTTACGATCAGAATAAAAGGTTTTACCGGAATGGGAAAGTGGGAAGATTAGACTGAATAAAAATGCCACAGATTGCACAGGTCATTTCACACAGATTTTCAAAAAATAATCTGTGCCTTAATCTGTATTAATCAGTGAAATCTGTGGCATAAAAAGAAGAATTTTTTTACCGTAAATCACCTGGAATTTTGCAAACAGGTATAGGATCTATCTTGTGCCTGTTTGCTTTATTTAAACGTGTGTAAATGTCAAGAACGTTTTTTTGGCGCTCAGAAAGTTTTTCGCGATGAAGATTTTTTTCAATAAAATGCATGGCCCATTCCAGTTCATCATAGCTGGCTCCTAACTGATCTTCATCTGTTCTTCCATCGGCAAACAAACCGTCTGTTGGTTTAGCGGCAAGAATATTTTCTACCACTCCGCATTCTTTTGCCAATGCATACACTTCGCTTTTAACAAGATCTGCAATAGGACTAATGTCCACACCACCATCGCCATACTTTGTAAAAAAGCCAACACCAAAATCTTCAATTTTATTTCCGGTACCCGCCACAAGTAATTTGTAATGGCAGGCAAATGCATACAAAGTAGTCATACGTAAACGTGCGCGCGTGTTGGCCATGCTCAAAAAATCCTGCACCTCGGCCGGAATTTGTTTTTCAATTGAGTCCAGTACAGGAGTAAGTTCAACAGTATTACTTTCTACATTTTTAAAATTCTTCTTCAGCCATTCAATATGCTCATGCCCTAAATCAAATTCTTTTTTAAACTGGCGTATAGGCATATTCAGTGCAATTACTTTTTTACCGGTAAGCGCACAAAGCGTAGAGGTAAGTGCAGAATCAATTCCGCCCGAAATACCAATTACAAATCCCTGCGTTCCTGAATTGTCAGAATAATTTTTTAACCAGCCAACAATATGATCAATAATTTCTTTTTTCTTCATCTTTAAATTCCTCTTAAAAAATTCTATGAATTTTTTTTGTCACACTGAGCCTTGTCGAAGTGGGGCAAAAAAAATCCCGCTCAAAAGAACGGGATTCAATTTATTTTAAATAACGATTAAAATAAAACTCCTATTGTTATTACAATTTGTCTCAGTTTCATTCCGTTTTCAAATTCAGTTAGTTTGGTTCCTGTTGCATCTGTTTTTGAACGAATTAAATAACCTGATTCTTTTTTAGCAAAATTCATAAAATGATGCTGGTAGCTTAATGAAGCAAATAAATAAGTAGATCCTGAAACATTATACTCAACACCGCCGCCAAAATTTCCGGCCATGGTTAAAAGATTCACTTGATTTCCAATATCAATTTTCTCAATTGTTTCAGTAGAAGTAACTCCTGTAGCAAAAGGGGTTCTTTTTACATTATCATTTGCTCTTGCATTGGTCTTTACAAAAATATTACCACCCAATCCCATAAAATAAGTCATACCACCAATATCTTTGGTTTTAAATTTTAATCCCAAAGGAATGTGCAGATAACCCATGTTGAATTTACGTTTTTGCAATTCGCAGGTAGAACCGGTTACAGGAAGCGGGTTCGGGGTTTTAATCTGATCATTTTCTAAAGTAACCTCTACTACTTTATCATCATTATAAAGATAAAAAGCAGTATCAGAACCAACATAATTTGCTTTTGCACCTGCACCTGTATATTCAAGGCCGGTTGTAAAAGAAGCCGTTTCTGTAATTTTAAATTCCATTACCAAACCAAGCCCCATTTTCATAACAACTCCGTCTTTCTTTATTTTTTTATCGTTAATGGGCCCCATCCAGTTAAAAGCCGGAGTAACTTTTACTCCGAAACGAATATTTTTGGTGGTTTCCTGTGCCTTAATCATAAGATTACAACACATCAATGCGCAAATAAGGGTAAGTAACTTTTTCATGGTTTTGATATTATAGGTTTTAGTTTAGTGTCGGTTTTTTAAATATGTTATCCTAAGGCGATTCATATTTAATTCGTTATTTTGCAACAAAAATAGACAATTTTTTAAATGAGAAAATTTTCAGCGCTTATTCTTCTGTTTTCTATCCTTTTTCTGGCTTCTTGCGGCGGAGATCGGCTGAATGTTGATGTTTCTGAGATAAAAACAGACCAAGTTAAGATCAAACGCCTGGAAAATGATTTGTTTGCGCTCGATACCAATAAAATTGAAGCCTTAAGTCCGGCCCTTCAAAAAAAATACGGCAGCTTTTTCGAAAAATACTTAACCGATGTGCTTAATAATGGCGGAATTGCAGATTCTACTTACGGAGCGGGTTTAAGGAGGTTTTTGGGAGACAGGGATATGAATGAGGAATACAAAAGAATAAATGAAGTTTTTACTGAGCCGGACCAGGTGGCTTTAGAGAACGAACTGACAGAAGCATTCAGGCACATTAAATATTATTTTCCGGACACGGTTTTACCTGTGCAGGTGCTTACTATGATGAGCGGATTTAATGGCTTTGGAATTGTAAATATAGATTCTACACTTGCCATTTGCATGGACCGATATCTTGGGCAGGACGCTGTACAATATGATATGATAAGGGTAGAGGCATACCGGCGAAGGATCATGGATAAAAAATATATTCTGGCAGATATTGTTACCGCATGGGTCATGAGTAAGTTTGATAAGAACGTGCCCGACAAAAATTTGCTTGAGGTAATGATTAAGGCTGGCAAGATCATGTACTGCGCCAAAGCAATTATTCCCGAAACTCAGGATTCTTTGATAATAGGATATTCTCAGCAACAAATTACGTATTGTGAGAAGTGGGAAAAAGATCTGTGGGCGCATTTTTCTCAGAAAGACAAATTATTTACCAATGATCTTAAAGAAATTGTTTCCTATACAACAGATGGGCCTTTTTGCTCCGCCATAAGTAAAGACTGTCCGCCAGCCATTGCAAAATACATTGGTTACAGAATAGTTTGTTCGTACATGAAAAACAATTCTAAAGTTACATTACAAGACCTGATGAGTGAAAATGACGCGCAGAAAATCCTTACAAAAGCAAAATACAAACCTTAGTGATTAGTCTCGTCACAAAAAAATTAATAATAAAAAATACCTTTTGTGACGAGACACTTTACTATTAAAAAATAATACGAATGAAAACTTCAGAAATAAAAATTACAGTTACTGTTGATGAGAACCACCTTCCTACTCAGATAAAATGGGAAGCGCCCGATGCAGGAGAGAACAGTTTGTGCAAATCTGCTATGATTGCTCTGTGGGATGAAAAAGAAAACAGCACGTTGCGCATAGACCTCTGGACCAAGGAAATGTCAATCGACGAAATGAAGAAATTCTTCCATCAAAATGTTATGACGCTGACAGACACGTACATACGGGCCACGGGAGACAAAATGACAGGCAAGGAGGTCAAAGATTTTTTTACCGAAATTGGGATGAAAACGGGTGTTTTATCGAGGAAATGATTTGTTAGAACTTTCTTTTTTCTTAATTTAGCGTATTCATAAATCCTCCCAAGATGATTAAAAGATCTACATTTTTATTTGGTACTTTACTGGCAGGTGCAGCTTTTACAGCACAAGCGCAGGAAATGTTCAATAACGGTGGTACCGTTCAAATCAATAACATAGTTGTTTTTGTAAATGGTGGTGTTGAAAATAACACTGCGGGTACAATTGTAAACGATGGTAATTTCTGGAGCACTAATAATGGAATTGCACCCGGTTCTTTAACTATGAACGGTGGCTCTTCTACATCAGGCGCCGGAAAATATTATGTTGAACAGGATTTTGTAAGTAATGCCACTTTTAATCCTGCCGGCAGCGAAGTGATCATGAACAGCAATACGGCCAACCAGAATATTACCGGTACTTCTCCATTGGTATTTGAACATTTAACCATTGCAACTTCAACAGCAGGTTATCCAAACCCAACAGTATTTTGCCAGGGAAATGTTTTGATTACAGATTCTCTTTGGTTAAACAACCGCGAACTTGCTACTCAAACAAATGTTATTCGTGTTACCGCAACTTCAAACCTTGCTATTACAAATAATCCTACACAAGGTTCAGAAGGTTTTGTAAGCTCTCTTGCTCCCGGATTTTTAGAGTGGAACACAGCTTCAACTTCTCCTTACTTATTTCCTGTAGGATCCAGTTTAAATACTTTGCGTTACCGTCCAATAGAAATTACCCCTAACGCTGCAACTGCAGAATCATACACAGTTCGTTTTGTAAATAACGATGCAACTGCAGATACTTATGACAGAAATATTAAAGACACAACTTTTTGTTTTTCTAATCCAAACTGGTACCATGCAATTAACAGAAGCATTGGTACAGCAACTGCAGATGTAAAAGTTCATTACGTTGCTTCGGCAGACGGTGCGTGGGATGGACTTGCTGAATGGCAAACACCCGCTAACCAGTGGAACAACATTGCACCTACAACAGCAGGCACTTCCTCTTATTTTGCAACACAGGTTAAACCTACATGGGCATTTGCAAATCCAGGTCAGCCTTACATTTTAATTGAAAACAGACCAACAACTCCATCAGTAACTTGTCCTAACGCAGTTTGTTCTAACCAGCCTGCAGCAAGTTTAACTGCTACAGGTTCTAACGGAACAAATTATACCTGGACAGTAAGTGGTGGAACAACAATTACTTCTGGTCAGGGAACTAATACAATTAACGTAGATTTAGGAAGCACTGCACCAATCATTGTTGTTGCAACCAACGCTGCCGGAACCTGTTCTTCATCTACTGCAGCTTGTACAAACATTATTATTAATCAGGCTCCGCTTCCTGGCTTTACTTCTACAGTAAATGCAAATAACGAATTAAACTGGCAGTTTCAGGATACAACAACAGGTGCTGTTACTTCTGTTTGGAGTATTGGCGGAACAGGTTACACTGGTGCAAATCCTCAAAACACATTTGGTGGGCCAGGCACTTATCCTGTTACTTTAACAGTAACAAATGCTGCCGGTTGTACAGAAACTGTAAACGGAACTATAGTTGTTGATTACACTGAGATTCTTATTATTCCAAACGTGATTACGCCAAACGGCGATGGAACCAACGATTTGTTCTATATCACACACAATGGCTTTAAAGATTTCAAGATCACTATTTTTAACCGTTGGGGACAAATTGTTTACTCTGCAGAAGCACCAAGTTTTCATTGGGATGGAAAAGATCCTGACGGAGACATTGTAAGCGATGGTACTTATTATTATATGCTAAAAGGAACTTCTCTGGCAAACAAGCCTGTTGAAAAAGAGGGATATTTGATGGTGTATAAATCCGGCAACTAAATTGTCGCATCTCGGCTGCGCTCGATGTGACAATTTGAGATTAAAATAAAAATTTATAATTCCCCGTTTCCGAGATGAGACGGGGAATTTTTTTTTTGTCATACTTCGACTCCGCTCAGTATGACAAAAAAAACGACAGGCTCAGTATGACAAAAAAACAACAGGGCTCAGTGGGACAAAAAAAATCCGGAGTTAATGAATGAGTGTTTTAATTTCATTGCTCAAGAGAATGTAAAATTTTATTTTCAAATGATCTTATTTTTAAGCTTCTAAAAACTAAACATCCCCTCCATTTATTCTTGGGCATTCTTTATAATCCGAAGAAGAGGAACTCCCGTAAAATACTAATGGAGCATCAATGTTTTTTGGACCAGATGTTTCCACCCACAAATGAAAGTACTGTTTGTTATGCTTATCCAGTAGTGTAAAACGTGTCCACCCACTTCCGTTTTCGTTATGAGCGGAGGAATAAAACACCATCGATGAATTTGTTTTTTCATCATCGAAGTTTTGATGAATTTTCTTAACTAATGTATCATTCGGAAAAGGTAGAGCGTAAGCAACTGCATAAGAGCCTCCACTACCAAAGATTTTATAATAGAGAATGGGTATTAAGTCTATAATTACTATAAGTAAAATTAGCAGGCCAAAATAAATAATTTTTTTTCTCTTCGTAACCTTCATTATTTTCTTCCAATAAAATCTTATTTACGCTGCGGATGAAGGGACTCAAACCCTCATCTTTTTCTAATCTTTCCATCAATCTATAATAAACCTTTTTCCTTTACCCCTCGACCAAAAAAAATATGCGCCTTTAATCTGTGCTAATCCGCGATCCCGA
>JACMLS010000534.1 GCA_014379485.1 Bacteroidia bacterium
ACAGCGCGAGATTTTTTTTTCTTTTTTCTGTGTTTGAGTCTTTGATTTCAATTGTATTTTCGAGCAGTTCTATTTAATTTACATCAAGATCAATACTGTTTTGCACTTCGCCAAGCTTACGTTTGTTAGATTCGCTTTCTATTGTTTTGCGGAGTTTTTCAGCTTCGCGGTAGTACTCTAAAGCGTTCTTGTAATCTTTCTTTTTATCGTAAATAGAATAATAGGTGAGCAGCACTTCCAGCTCAGATGATTTTATTCCCACCTGTTTGGCAAGTTTGTAGGAGGTATCAGCATAAAGAATGGCCTCGTCAATCTTGTTCAGCTCCAGATTAAGCAGTGCAATATTGTTGAATGAACCCGAAAGGCCCTGAATGTCGTTACTAATGGTGCGGAGTTTTTTTCCTTCATTCAAAAAATAAAAAGCGGAATCATATTTTTTCTGAAAAATAAAATAAATACCCATGTTATTCAATTCATTTCCAAGGCTAAGGTTACTGCCGAATTTTTTTTCGAAATCATAGGACATTCTGAAATATTTTATGCCGTTTTCCCAGTCATTTTTTTTGGCATAAATAATTCCTGTATTGTTATAAAGCCCTGCAATTTCTTTGTCGTTTTTCAGTTTCCTTCTGAGCTCAATGGCTTTCAGGTTGTATGAAAGTGCTTTTTCAAGATCGTTCTGTTCATTGGCAATAAGTGCCATTTCATGATAACAGCTTGAAAGAAGTACATCGTTATGCAACTGCTCAGAAATAGAGAGAGCGGTTTTTATATTTTTAAGCATATTCGCTTCTTCATTGAGCTGGCGGCAGGAGTTTGCAATTTTTAAACTGGCCATTGCAATTCCATATAGATTAGCATGCCGTTCAAAAATATCATGCGCCTTGCTTGCATATAGTTTGGCTATGAAAGGATTTGAATTGATGGTTGCAACAGAAAGATCTATATAACGGTAAGCTTTAACCGTATCGTTGCCTGTGGTTTTGATTATTTTTAAAAGAGAATCAACATAATTTTTTTCCTGCGCAAAAATGTTTGCGGAAGAAGATGAAAGGGTAAACAGAAGAATGATTATTTGAAACTTCCTGTTCATTCTATTCTTTAATGTTGTACTCGTTTATTTTTCTGTAAAGGGTGCGTTCTGAAATGCCAAGTTCTTTTGCAGCGTATTTTCTTTTTCCTTTATGTTTTGTAAGCGCTTTTTTTATCATATCAATCTCTTTATCCTGCAGGCTTAACGATTCTTCAATAACAATTGGCTGATTAAAAGTTTGTGTTACAGCGGGCTGAATGATGGAAGGGTGATGGATCATCATTCCGTTTGGTGTTTCTGCCTCATGATAAAGTTTATTGATCACCTGCACATCATCCTGCGATAAATTTTCTGCGGTACCGTTGAACTGAACAATATTCCCAACCACTTTTTTAAGATCGTTAAGGTCTTTTTTCATATCAAACAAAACTTTATATAAAAGATCGCGTTCAGAAAAATCTCCGCCGCTGGTTCCGCCCGCTATTTCGTATTTATTAAGTGCTGGCAAGGTAGAAGTGTTATAATTGGGAAGATAGCGCAATAAAATATCGTTATTTATTTCCCTGTTCTTTTCTATGATAGAAATTTGTTCGGTAACATTTTTCAGTTGCCTGATGTTGCCGGCCCAGTAGTAATTTACAAGTGCGCTTTCAGCATCAGGTAAAAGTTTTATTACCGGCATTCTGTATTTGGTTGCAAAATCAACCGCAAATTTTCTGAATAATAAATGTATGTCTTCTTTTCGCTCGCGCAAAGGAGGTAATTGAATGGGAACTGTATTTAACCTGTAATAAAGATCCTCTCTGAATTTTCCTTTTTCTATTGCTGTTGGAAGATTTACGTTTGATGCCGCCACAACACGCACATCTGTTTTCTGAACCTTGGAACTTCCTACGCGAATGTATTCTCCGCTTTCCAATACACGCAGCAATCTTGCCTGTGTGCTCAGCGGAAGTTCTGCCACTTCATCTAAAAAAATTGTTCCACTGTTGGCTACTTCAAAATATCCTTTGCGTGCTTCGTGAGCACCTGTAAAAGATCCTTTCTCATGTCCAAACAATTCAGAATCAATTG
>JACMLS010000535.1 GCA_014379485.1 Bacteroidia bacterium
AAAGGTCACATGGAATACGCCATATTCATTTCAGTTTGTACGCTAATGTATATGACTATTTCATGAGGGTACTATTTAAAATTTTACTCCATTAATTCTATCCAGCCTTTAAGTACTTTGTTACTATCAAGCAAATGTATTACATAAAAATAAGTGGCCGGTGGTAATTTTTTTCCGTCTTCATTTTTTCCTGCCCATACTTTATCAACGTTATTGTAATCTGTTTCTTCAAAAACTTTTGCACCGTAGCGGTTAAACACATACACCATGTTTTTTTCGCTGGTAATACCGTTTATAAACCAAAAATCGTTATAACCATCCATATTAGGAGAGATGGCGTTGTAAGCAACATCAACAGTTCCTCCGCTTGTATTCAGGCAGGTATCAATGATCTTAATGGTGTCTGATTCAAAAGTATCGCAACTTGTTCCCAAAATAATTTTATGCGTAACAACATAAGTTCCCTGGGTACTCTGATCTACAAAAATGTCTCCTGTATTACCATCAAGCGCTAAAGTTCCTGTTGCGGGAGGAACGGAATTGTAGATGTAATTACCAACTCCGTAAAGTGCGGGATTATTAAAAATGGTATCTGATGTTTCTTTGCAAAAAACTTGTGGACCTGAATAATAGAACGAAGCATCAAAAGCTCCCACCAATGTAATTACAAAAGTGTCTGTAGAAAAACAGGGGCCTGGTGTTGTGTAAGAGCCGTAATAATCTCCGTTGGTCATACCATTTGGTATTGTAAAACTTCCGTTAGCAGTATTAAACCCGGGAATGAGAGTAACATTGGTAAAAGTTCCACCGGGGGTTACAATGAAAGGAATTACTGTGTCTCCTGTTATATTACAGAATGGATTTGAGTAAACAACAGAAGCATCATCAGGAGGCAAACCGTTAATTTCAATTGAGTCTGCATAAGTTGGGCAAATACTTAAGGGATCTACAAAAAAGACATGGTACCAACCTGGGCAAATAGGTTGTGCAATAGTTCCGGTAAAAGTTCCTGAAGGGCCAGACCAGTTGATAATGTAATTTGTGGTTGGCGGACCTTGCACCATGCCTGAATTAGTGCAGGAACCTGCACAGGAAGCATTGTTTTGCACAAGGGTATAGCTAATAGGACCATCAATATAAACGTTTTGCAGTTCAATGCAGGTGTTGGTTTGGTTGGTAGAAAGGATATTATAACTTCCTTCGCAGAGCCCTGTTGGCTGTGGAGAGGTTGCAGTAGGGCTTAATACAACTACGCTATCTATAATGTTGGCATGCCCATCTGTAATCAAAGAGCCAAAAGGGTAGGTAGCAGCTGTGGAACCGATTACGTTTATGCTTCCGTTACAATCGCCTAAGCAGGCTGTATTGGTAAAAGATACATTGGCAAAGTCGCAACAGTTTAAAACGGCTTTATAACGCAGGTCAGGATCTGAACTACAGGCCGAACTGGTACCAAAAAATTCACCGTCTGATTTTGTATTAACATCAACTTGCAGATTTTTTATTGTGGGGGTGAGTGAACAGCTTTTGGTTTTAGCGGTAAACTTAAAAACCCAGGTAGAACTTAAAGTAGAAGGATCTCCCATATCATCAGTAATATTTCCATTTCCGTTCTGATCATAAAAAAATCCGGGAGTTGGTGTATTACTCCAGATCCAGTTACCTGTACCACTTGCCGGTATGCTGCCAATTGCGGTAGCAGATATGCCCGTAATATCCCACGCACTGGTAAATGTGGGTATTACACCTTTTAAATAGTTTCCGTTAACTGCCCTATATCCCTGTAAAGTGTAAGTAAACTGAACTATGTTGTTCTCCGGAAAAAAACCATTTACAGCCATTGGGTTTGTTTGCACAAATGAGTTTTGTGCGCAGGCCAGGCAATCATTTCCGTTTTTAATGGTGAGAGTAAAATTTCCGATATCTGTTGCGTTTGCGCAGCCTCTTACCTGTATATAATATTCTGTATAAGGTGTCAGGCCAGAAATGATGGTGGTTGCCTGGCCACCGGTGCCAATGATACAGCCAATGGGGGTAAGATTAAGACACATTCCCTGATTATTCATAAACAAAGAAATGCCGGGGTTAGACATAAATGGGGCGCTTGAGCCAGAAACTTTTATGGAAACCCTTTCTGCAGAAGCAGTAAATTTAAACCACACATCTGGACTTTGATTACTGATATTACCGCTTGGAAAGCAGGAGTTGAGCGCATAAGTGGCAGGCTCTGGATTGGCATTTACTGTTGAGCCGGAAACTATAATTGAATCGCCAAAAGAAGGGTTCGGACATCCTATTGGTTGCGGCAAGGTACCCAGGTAATTGGGAAGGCAAGGGGTGTCGTTAAGCGGAGCTTGCGAAAAACAAAAAAAAGGAAACAGGGAGAGTATGAATAGTTTTTTAAGCATTTATAGGGTAGGTGTTTTAACCGACTAATTTAGGAATTATGATGCTTATTTCCTTGTTTATTTCGTTAAACTGCAAAAAGAAAGGAATGAATAATAACAGGTCCGGATGAAAGAATAATCTTATTGGATGAGTTCTACTTTTCAATTATTTGTTTTAACGATGGTCTGAAGTAAAGATTGCTTTTTAAGATCTTACCGTCTTCGCGAAAGATAGGTTTTCCCTGCTCATCTAATTTACTCATGTTGCTGCGGTGAATTTCATCGTATACTTCTTCAATTTTATGCTGCAGGCCATGTTTTAAAATGGTGCCAAAGAGAATGTAGAGCTGATCGCCAAGGGCATCTGCAATTTCTACCAGGTCGCCTTTTTTACAGGCTTCAAGGTATTCTTCGTTCTCTTCTTTTATCAGGTTAAACCTAAGTGTGTAATCGCGCTCGTTTATTAAGCCAGGTTTTTCTGCATTCCCAATTAAAAAAATATCATGAAATTCTGCTACAGAATTTATTTTTTTCAGAAGCGTTTCTTTGTTTTCCATTTGCCTGATTTTTGTTTCTGTTTAATAAGTTTATGGTTTTTTTGATGCTTCTTTTTTAAGCCTGTACTCTTCATTCAGGCCCTTTAAAACAGCAGAGGTTACATCTAACTGGGGGTTTGCGTACGAAAGTGTATTTACCATAGAGATCTTTGAGAGAATAAAATCGTAATGAAACTGCTCGTTGAATTTTGCAATAAATGCATTTACACTTTTCATCATCTCTTCCTGTTTTTTGGCTACCTCCAATTCAAGGGCTTTCATCTGATTTTCTTTGCCAAGAATATCTTTTTGTTTCTGCTCAAGCTCAGCGGCTTTTTTTTCTATTTCGGGTCTCGAAGCAATGCCGGCCTGCGCCATTTCCTGATAAGCCTGGTATTCTTGCTGAAACTTCATTGTCATGCTTTCGTACTGACTTTGAATGGCTTGCTGGCGGGCACCTAAAGTTTTTGATTCGTCTTTTATGTACTCATAACCAAAAGTAATTGAATCAACATCTATAAAAGCTATTTTTCCTTTTGGCAGATTTGCCGGATCAATTTTATCAATTATCAGTTTTTTTTGTTCTTTATCTGAACCTGAATTTTCTGTACCTCCTCCTAAAGAAGACTTTAGAGAAAAGTAAAGGAAAAAAAGTACAGCAACCGCAATAAGCAATACAACATTTAAAACAGTGGATAGGTTTTTCATAGATCAGGTTTATATAATACGTTTCAAACGAAAGAAACCCTAAAATATTTCAGAGAAAATTTTCTGGCATCAATCTGCTGCAAAAATAACCAAGGAATTTAAAGGAATGGAAGATTTTTGATTTTTCTTTAAACGGTGGATTAACAATTGAGATTGGGAACTGTTTTTGCTACTTCCATTTCGCACGGGCAATTTCTCTCTTCTGAATAATTGATGCTAAGCTTACGCGCGCGGCGATCCCCTACTTTTTTCTTAACAAAAAGTAGGCAAAAAGTCAAGGCCATTCGCCAACTGAAAGCTTTTCCTTTCGCACTATCAGCGCCTCATGCCGGAAAACTTTCAGTTCGCACCGAATGGCCAGGTACAGCGCACACGGCGGCTCAGGCGTTTTGATTTAGACATTAAAAAAGTGGTTTTTATATTGATGCGTATACGATAGATATATGGAGCAAGGATTTACGCAGATTAAAGGCACAGATTTTTTTTGGAGAGACTATTTATTAGCGGTAAATGTTACAAAACTTACCGGAAGTCCCTTAACCTGGTTTTGAGAAATGGCAGGAAGTACGGTTTCTGTTTTTTCATTATCAGAAACAATGGCGTTTCTTGATTTGAAGAGCGAAATGGCAGGTAAAATACCCAATACAAAAACAACTATAAGTGCGGGCTTAAACTGAAAGGTAAAGGACCATTGGTGAAATTTAGATTCTGCCCTCCCGGCAAAAAGTATGTACAGAAAAAAGATCATTCCCATATGGTAAACCCAAAGAACAGGGTTTAAGTTCTGTCCCAAAGGCCCCAGCAACATAAGGTTAAGTACGTTTACACTGATCAGGAGCGGAATAGCAATTCGTTTTGCTGTTGGAAAAAGGAGTGCAATACCCGCAAAGATCTCAACAAACGGAATTACGTAACCAACCCTGTGCATAAATTGTATTTGCCCCGGCGTTAAAACATTGTTCCAGGAGCTGATCATCCATGGCCATGTGCTTGTGCTGAAGCCGGTGTTTAGTTTGTGTATACCGCCCCACACAAAAATAAGTACCACACAAAGCTTAAGCGAGTTTAAAACAGGCGTGTATTTTTTTGGTTCATCTACTCTCCAATTATAAAAGGCCAACACAAAAAACATTATGAGGTATTGGTAAAACCAGGGTTGCAATCTGTTTCTGTCTGCCACAATTAAAAAGCCTGCCAGTAATAAAAACAATACTGTAAAAACGGTAGGCTTTCTCGAAAACAGAATCAGCAAAGGCATCAGCACAAAAAAACCGAACATTATTTTTTCTGCAATGGGGTGCAGATTATCAAGGCCGGCAATAAACGGGTTGCAGGAGTTGTGTAACCAGGCTGGTGCAGAGATAAGAACAGATGCAAGCATTGTAAGCGCAAGTACTACTTTTAATGATCTTAGTCTTCTGCTAATGGTAATTTCAGGAAAGTATAGGTTTCTCCAATTCATAGTTTTCAATTTAATTTGCCGCCTGCGTAAAAATATTTTTTGTAATACGTTTCGTTCAGGTCGTTTATCATTACGCCTTTTTTTGTGGTGGCGTGTACAAATTTGTTATTCATCAGGTAAACACCTACGTGAGATACTTTAGAACTTTCTATTTTAAAAAACACAAGGTCGCCCTCTTTTAACTTAGCTACTTTTTCTGTTTTACACTGGTCGTACAAACCTTGCGCAGAACCGGCAATAGTTTTTCCGAATACGTTTTTTAAAAGCTGGCAGCTAAAAGAAGAGCAGTCAATTCCTTTTTTATCTTTTCCGCCGTATTTGTAAGGTGTGCCGTACCACTCATCAATAAATTTTAAAAGAGCCACATTGTCAAGCTCTTTTTTCTCAACTCCCAAAAGCGGAACGTATTTTTCTTTGAGGCTGTTGCTTGCGGTGTTCTCTGTGTTTTTTGTTGAGGTAGTACTTTTAGAGCCGCGGCAAGATGCAAGGAATAATGAAACGAGGGTGATCAGGAAAATTACCCT
>JACMLS010000536.1 GCA_014379485.1 Bacteroidia bacterium
AGACAGGATTTTTACAGGCTAATCTGGAAGTGAATGCGCTCAGAAATCATGTGGGTCTTGATTTTAACGGACGTGTGTATAACAATTATATTTTTTTTGACAGTTATGCAAATCCCGTTCAAGCAAACATACAACTCATGACCAGTCGCGTTGGTCTTTTCGGAAAAGTAAATCTTAAAAAAATATACCTGAAAGCAAAAGTAAATTATCAGCTTACCAATTCAGAATTTGTGTTTCGTTTGCCTAATTACGTAGCGCAGGCGCAATTGTATTACGAAGACAAAATTTTTAAAAAAAATCTGCACTGGCAGGTAGGGGCGCAGGCAACTTATTACTCAGACTTTAAAGCAAACGCCTATATGCCTGCAACTAATATGTACTACATTCAAGACACAAAAACGGTGGGCAATTATCCTTTTCTTGATTTTTTTATTAATTGTGATATTAAACCGGTTCGTTTCTTTTTTAAGTTAGAACACATCAATCAGGGTTTAACGGGAAGCAATTTTATGCTCACCCCAAATTATCCAATGCCCGACAGGGCTTTTAAGTTCGGCTTTACCTGGCTCTTCTGGGATTGATACTCCTGCGGTAAATAATTCGTTGGGAGGGAATAGGGGATAGGCAATAGAGAATAGGGGAGCGCTCACTATTGCCTGTTCTCTATCGCCTATTCCCCAATTTTACAGTGAAAAATCGTCGTCCTCTTTCTCTGCGCTTAGTCTGTAGCCTAAACGTTTGCCTGTTCGCAAACTATCAGAATTTACTCTTTCTACAATTTCATTTACGCTTATTTCTTTTACCACCTCAAAGGGCGGTGTAAAAAGATCGAATGAAACTGCGTAGATGATGAGGTCGTACAGAATTTCTTTGAGCGTGTCTTTGTGCAAAGGCTCAGGAGAAAAAGTGCTGTATTTGTATCCTATAGGAGGTTTGGCCTCCATAAAAAATTTCTTTTCGCGGTTTATGAAAATGCGGCCAATCAGGTAACCAAGATCGGCAAGGCGGTTGTACTTAAAAGAATCTGAAAGAAAATTGTAAATGTAAATTATACCGCTGTAACTGTTGTACTCGTTGTTTTTAATGTACGATGTTTTGTACATGGGATGGCTCTTGTCAAATTCAAAAACGTTGGTGTGCATATAAAAAACCAAAACGTCACCGGCCACTTTCAATTCAATTTCATGGTCGGTTTTCATGGTAAAATTTACGGTAACGCGGTTGTCTACTCCGCCTATTTCTTTCTGCAGGTCGTGCGAAATTTCTTTAATAAGATCGCCGAACATATCAAAAACGTTTTGTGTATTGCGGTACACATCCTGTTTCATTACCGATTTTTCTTTAAGCAGTTTTATGATCTGATCGCGCTGTTCCATTTATACAGGTTTATTTTCAGGTTTTCTTTTTAGTAATTAAAAATCCACATTTAAGAATAATGGCATTGTTATTAATTCCTTTATAGGTGTTATAATAAAGTGATGTGTAAAGATAGTGAGCGCCCAATGAAAGAACTAATTTTTTGGAAGGGCGGTACCGAAGCTCCATTCCAAACACAGGTGCCAGGAAAACGTTTTTTGCATAGTTGCTGGAATTAAGTTCTGAATGCGAAATTCTATTTTCGTAAAATAAAACATTTTCTTTTGCTATAATCATGGCATATGAAAAAC
>JACMLS010000537.1 GCA_014379485.1 Bacteroidia bacterium
ACCCTGAGTCAGAAGAGAGTTATATAATGATGATGATGAAAACATCGGCCTTTGTTGAAAGAAGTGCCCAGTTTGCAGCAAACATTCAGAAGGAATACAAAACCAAAGCCGGGAGAATAGATAAAGGAGTAAAACGCGAGAGCCTTTGGGTATTGTGGCGTACAGATATGCCCAGCGTTTTAACTGAGCTTGGTTTTCTCACTAATGTGGAAGAAGAAAAATTTGTTGGTTCTGAAAAAGGAAAAGATTACCTGGCGGCCGGAATTTTCAGGGCGTTCAGAAATTATAAGAACGAAGTTGAGGGAACGAATTTGAAATTTGACGATGAGATAGAGAAGATGGAGCCCATTACCAACGAAAATATTACCAAAGGTGATACGGCTTACATGCATGAAATAGAAGATTATAATGATGACAGCGATTCTCTTGACCAAAGCCCTGAAGAGAAAATGAAAAACCTGTTTAAAGAAGCAAACGCATTTTTTTCTGTTGGAGATTATGACAAAGCCGATAAAAAATATGCAGAGATCCTTGCAGTAAAAGAAGATAACAAAACCGCTAAAGATAAACTCGAGGAAATAAAAAAAATCCGCGCAAAATACAAAACCAGTATTGATAAGGCAGATTTGCTCTTTAAGAATAAAAAATATCCGGAAGCAAAAAAGATCTACGATGAGGCACAGGTTCTAATGCCTAAAGAAAGCTATCCAACAGAAAAAATAAGAGAAATTGATAAATTAAACAAACCTGAAAATCCGTTTTCTGCCAACGAAAAAGAGTTTAATAAAACCCTGGCAGATGCCGATGTTGTTTACTCCAAAAAGAATTACAAAGAAGCGCTTGAAAAATACGAAAAATGCAAAAGTCTGAAACCCGATGATAATACGGTTGACGGGATGATTGCCCTTTGCAAAAAATACCTTGCAGATGATAACGCAGTTGTTGACACAAAATTTAATGCACAGATGAAAAAAGCAGATGATCTGTTTGCCAAAAAGGATTATGAAAATGCAAGAGCTGCTTACAAAGAAGCGCTGATAATAAAAGAAGGCGATGCTGGAGCATTACAGAAAATTGAAGATTGTGATGATAACCTGGAGCAAGTTGAAACAAATAAAAAGTATGCAGATGCAATTGCTGCTGCCGATAAACTTTTTAATGCAAAAGAATATGTTAATGCGAAGAAAAAATACCAGGAAGCAATTCTTATTAAACCTTCTGAACAATATCCGAAAGATCAGATTGTGAAGGTTGATAAGGCAATTGAGGGGCCTATTGACAGTGAAAAAGAAAAACTATTTAGTGACGCAATGGCAAAAGGGCAAGCAGCTTTAAACTTTAAAGAATATTCTGCTGCTAAAGAAGCCTTTAATATTGCGATTTCAGTAAAACCAGATGCTCCTGAACCTAAAGTTAAAATTGCTGAGATTGATAAATTAATTGCAGCAACAGAAAAAGAATACGCTGATTTTATTACAAAAGGAGATGATGCTTTGTCTGCAAAATCTTACCAGGTTGCTAAGCTTAGTTATACAGAAGCGTTGAAATTGAAACCTGCTTCTGAGGAAACCAAAGCTAAGATCGCTAAGACCGATGCGTTAATCAGAGAAGAAAAAGAACAAAAAGACAAAGAAACGCAATACCAGTCTGCCATGAAATATGGCGAGAACTACATAATGGCCAAAGATTTTATTAAAGCAAAAGAATCTTATGAAAAAGCGCTTTCAATAAAACCAAACGATGCAACTGCCACACAAAAAATTGCAGATTGTAACAAATACATTAACGCAGGCGCAGAAAACATTTACAACACCAAAATTTCAGAAGGAGACGCCTGTTTTCAGCGAAAAGATTTTACCTGTGCGCTTGATAAATACAAACAGGCAACTGCATTAAAACCAGATGAAGATTATCCTAAATTCCAGATCAAGCTTTCAGAAAAATCAATAAAATGGCAAAACGATAATTTGACTTTCACAAAAAATGTGAATGATGCAGATGCCTTGTTCAAAGCCGAAGAGTTTGATAAAAGTATTTCTACCTATCAGCATGCCATCGATTTTATAAACAAGGCCACAGAAAACAAATCTAAATTTAAACCAGGTGTTGATGAGTTGAACAAGAAAATTGCGGAAGTGCAAACAGCAAAAGAAAATAAGAACAAACCCGTAAATCCAAAAGACCTGATCAAAAAATTCGATCAGAAGTCTTACGATGATTCTGTGGCGGCTGCAAAAAAAGTAAATGATCTTATTAAAAAATCTAAACAGAAAGCTTATGACGATTCTGTAGCCGCTGCAAAAAATGCTGTAAAAATTGTTCCTGCCAATGGAGATGTAATTGAATTCCGCGTACAGTTCGCAACCTCAGACAAAGAGCTTGATACAAAAGCTGCCAAATACAAAATGCTCGAAAAAATTTCTTTCTACAAAATGGGCGCAGCATTTAAATACACAACGGGCAAAGTTTACTCGCTGGCAGAAGTAATTGTATTGCAACAGAAAGTACGCGATGCAGGCTTTAAAGATGCCTTTGCCATTGCGCTAAAAAACGGGCAACGTATTGAACTTAAGGTAGCTGAAGAGTTATTGCAGCAACAGAAAAAACCTTAATTTTGTTTTAATTCTAAACGCCGGCCCTAGTGAACTTAAGAAAAGAATTTAAAGTGGGATTGATTGTTCTGGTCTCGGCAGCTTTACTTTATCTCGGTTTCAATTTTTTTATGGGAAATTCCATTTTCGCAAAAGAAAAAAACATTTACGCTATTTATGATAAAAACGATGGTTTAATAGAAGCAAGTCCGCTTCTTGTCAATGGTTTTCAGATAGGAAAAATCCGCGCCCTTGATCTTATTAAAGTAACTGGAATTGACAGTGTACTTGTTAAAGACAGTTCAGAAGTCAATTGGAGATTTGTTCCAAGAAAAAAATACATCTATACAGTAAGAGATAAGTACAAGGTATTGGTTACATTTACTTTAACTGAAAATACAATAATTCCTAAAAACTCAATTGCAAGAATTGTGAGCCAGGATCTTTTGGGTACCAAAGCCATTTCTATTGAATTAGGTAACAGCCCGCTCGAAGTAGAAAACCTTGATACGCTTGCCACCGGCAACCAAACCAATTTTTCTGATGAAATAAAGCGCGAAATGGAACCTTTGAAGGCAAAATTTACTGTCCTTAAAGAGTCACTTGATTCTGTAACCGGAATTGTAAAACAAACCATGGATGCAGCCGGCAAAAAAAAGATGGTCGAAAATTTCAAAAACATAAAAAAAACAGTAATTGCCTTTAATCAAAACACTCACCTCCTCAATTCTCAAAATGCCCGTACCAGCGGAAATATGGCATCCATTCAGGCCAAAGCAAATTCAATTACACAGAACCTGGCAAACAATAACAAAAAAATTGCACAAATGGCCGCTAATTTTGCCAATGTTTCTAATGCTGTTGCACAGGCAAATATTAATGAAGCTTTGCTTAGCACCAACAAAGCAACAGCGCAGGCAAATGCAATAATGACCCAGATAAACAAAGGTGAAGGAACAGTTGGTAAGCTGGTTAATGACACTGCTTTAAAAAACAACCTTGCCAGGTCTAACCATGACCTGAATAAGTTAATGAAAGACGTAAAAGTTAACCCCGAACGTTATTTGCATTTTTCTGTTTTGGGCAAGAAAAATCCTTAATTTTGTACTAATTCTAAAAAGCCCTGAAAAGTGAAAATACGTAAGGAATTTAAAATAGGCGTAATTGTTATTCTTTCTATTGGCTTGTTTATCTACGGGTTCAATTTTCTGCGTGGAAAAAATATTTTCAAAAAAGAAACGAAAATCTTTGCCCTTTACGAAAAAAACGACGGTTTAATGGAAGCCAGTCCTTTGCTTGTTAACGGGTATAAAGTTGGGCAAATAAATCGTTTAGATCTTATTAAAGTTAAATGCAGAGACAGCTCGGTTGTAAAAGACAGCGCTTTGGTTAGAAACAAATACCAATCTACCAATTACTACAAATACTTTATGACTGAGAAATATAAAGTGCTGGTTACATTTAATCTCAACGAAAGCGTTAACATTCCAAAAAACTCTATTGCCAGAATTGTGAGCCAGGATCTTTTAGGTACCAAAGCCGTTTCTGTTGAGTTGGGAGATTTTCCTGCAATGGTTGTGAATGGCGATACTTTACAAACAGCTATACAGGAAAATCTGTCAGAAGGTGTACGTAAAGAATTGCAGCCCTTAAAAAATAAAATTGAAGGCCTTGTTGGCGCAATGGATTCTGTGGTTGGTATTGTTACACAGATCATGAATGCCGATGTGCGTAAAAACCTGATAGAAAGTTTTGAGAGTATTAAAAACGCAGTTATTGCATTAGATCACAGCACACACGTTTTAGATACCATGGTTACTAAAGAGCAAAGTAAAATTGCAGCCATTCTTAATAACATAAACTCAATTACCAAAAACCTTGAGTCTAACAACGAGAAAATTACACACGTAATTGATAATTTCTCAAACATCTCAGATTCACTTGCTCAATCTAACGTAAAGCAAACAATAGAAAACACCAACCACGCTTTATC
>JACMLS010000538.1 GCA_014379485.1 Bacteroidia bacterium
ACCAAAGAGTACACGCACCTTGTTTTCACCCATGTATTGTTCATAAACCTGCAAGTCAAGAGCAGGTGCGCCTGCAATTACAAACTGGTAATCTTTAAACATGGCAAAAACCTTAAGCATTTCCGGAAACATAAATTTTATTTCCTGCCTTCTGCTTCCTGGCAAAACGGCCACAATCGGACGGTCATCCAGATTATTTTCTTTTTTAAAATCTTCGAGCGTTCCGTATTTTCCTTTGTTGTTTTCAAAAGCATCTAACAAGGGATGTCCTTCGTAATCTACATCAATGTTGTGCTTTGCGTAAAAAGGTTTTTCGAAGGGAAGTATGGCAAATAATTTTTCTGTGTCTCTTCTTATATTTTCTACACGCCCCTCTTTCCACGCCCACACCGTTGGTGAAATGTAGTAATACACTTTAAGATTATTTTCTTTAGCCCATTTTGCAATACGTAAATTAAAACCCGGATAATCTACAAGGATCAGCGCATCGGGTTTATAATCCAAAACATCTTGCTTACAGTATTTTATGTTGTTCAGAATTTCTTTAAGGTTGGCGAGCACTTCATTTAAACCCATAAAGGCTAGCTGGCGAATGTGTTTTACAATAGTAACTCCTTGCTCAATCATAAGATCGCCACCCCAGCCACGAAATTCTGATTGTGTGTCAATTTTTTTTAATTCACGTATCAGGTTGCTGGCGTGCAGGTCTCCTGAAGCTTCGCCTGATATTACATAATACTTCATAAGGAAATTTTCAAGCTTTTATTTTCAAAAAAAATCAGTCTCCGGTACCTACCACAAAAAGTTTGTAGTAAAAAATATAAAAAGCATAAATAAGAGTTCCAAAAATAATGCCCTGCGCTGTTTTATATTTATCCTTATTCATAAAAAGATAAAAGAGCGGCAGGTTTAAAACACAGGCCAAACCAAAATGGCTTGCAATTAGTTTAACATCATACATTTTTACAAAAAAACCTGGAATAAACGTTGCAATATTTCTCCACACAAATAACCAATACACAAACAAACCTGCAAAGGGAGTAATTAAGCCAATGCCTGTTCCAACTAAAAACTGTTTTACATATTTACTCATGTGCTTATAATTTGTTTTTTAATGATCACCTGGAATAGGCATCATATTTAATTGTTATTAATCAGGAGGAACCTATTTCATTGTAGCGAGATTTTAATTCGATAAGGCTTTCGTAAGAGGTAAGATCTGCTTTTGTTGGCACAATAGAAATGTAACCGTTTTTTAAAGCCCACTCATCTGTTTCTTTATTTCCTTCTTCAAAATTCACAAACTTGCCGGTAAGCCAGTAATAGGGCTTTCCCCCCGGATCCTTTCTTTCGTCAAATTCCTCAACCCAGTTTGCCCTTGCCTGCCTGCAAACTTTAATTCCTTTTATTTCGTCTGCTTTTAGTTTGGGAATATTTACATTTAAACAGACCCCCAAAGGCATAGAGTTTTTAAGAACGTCGGCAATTATTTTTTTTATAAAAACTTCTGCCTGCGCAAAATCTGCCTCGTGCGCATAATCGCACAAAGAAAATCCTATTGAAGGAATTTGTTCTAATGCGCCCTCTAATGCTGCAGACATTGTTCCTGAATACACAACGTTAATGCTGCTGTTGCTGCCGTGGTTAATTCCTGAAACGCACAAATCTGGTTTGCGCGGCAATAATTTGTTTACCGCCATCTTTACACAATCTACGGGCGTACCGCTGCAATTATATTCTAAAAAAACATCATGGTAATTGGTTTTATTTACCCGTAAGGTTGAATTTATTGTAATAGCGTGCCCCATTCCGCTTTGAGGTTTGTCTGGAGCAACAACTGCTACATCGCCAAAGTTTTTTAAAAGTTGTACAACGTAAGAAATTCCGGGCGCTGTAATTCCATCGTCGTTACAAACAAGTATAAGTGGTTTTTGCATAATGATCAAAATTATAAATAACGCTCTTAATGATTTTTAGATACAGTTTTTTAAATCAACAAAAATTTGTTAAGAAGCATTGCCATTTTATCATTTGCAATAGAAATCTGTCATTTTTTGTCAGGTTTACGGTTTCGGAACAGGTTTTGTGCGTATTATAAAAAATAAAAACATGTACGATCCGATTTTAATTTTGATTGGAATTCTCTTCTTAGTTGCGGGACTTTTGGTAAGTTTCAGACTTAAAGGAAAATTTAAGCGTTACTCTAAGGAAGCGCTGAGCAGTGGT
>JACMLS010000539.1 GCA_014379485.1 Bacteroidia bacterium
ATTAGTATTTAGCGCTGATAAAGCACCGAATATACAACCTTGTGCATTAACACCGGCTATCCAATAATTATTACTGCTTCCATAAGCTATTCCCCTTGCTCCATGTGATGCAGCTTGAGTACCTGTATTGGTATTTTTGGTAACCCAACTTTCTGTACCATTAGATGCAGCGTATTTTACAACAAAAACATCATCAAACGCACCACTGTTGGTATTTGTAAGAGAAAGTGCCCCAAAAGTACAGGTAGCAGAAATATACTGCCCTGCAACAAGCACACTGCCTGCTCCGTCAACTGCAATGCTATTGGCCCTGTCAGCCAATGTGCCACCGGCTGATTTACCCCATACAAACGCATTACTTGTTTCAGAATATCTTCCTACCCAAATATCGTTATTACCCGAGTTGGTAAGCGCTATCCCTCCTGGCAAAGTCATATTTCCTGCAAAAGCGCCTGTAACCATAATATTTCCGGTGCTCGCATCGTATGCACAAGCAATAGCGTCATCTGTTGCAGCAGAACCACAACCAACTGCTCCAAGCCATGCACCTGTAGCAGAATTTAATTCCAAAACACACATATCATTTATACCACTATTTGTAATACTAAAAGCTCCGTAAGTTGCGGTTGCACCGTTGAAATTACTTGCCACCACAATTTCTGTAGTAATAGGATCATAACAGATTCCTCCTCCAACAACAACATCATTCAAGGTAGAACCACCTGATGCAGCCCAAACACATGCACCTGATGCAGGATTTAATTTAGTAACAAATAATTCACTACCACCACCTGATACTATGCCAGCACAGGCACCGCTAAGAGTATTATTGAACTGACCTAAAACATAGGGATTACCAGAAGCATCAAGACAAATAGCTGTTCCATTATCTGTATTACCAGTTCCGCCAATTGAAACAGCCCATGTCCATGCACCGGTTGTTGCATTTAGTTTGGCAACAAAAGCATCTGTTCCTGATCCTCCATTGGGGGTAAGACTTGTTGAACCAAATAAAGTGGCTGCTCCATTATAAGCGCCCGTTACATATACGTTTGTGCCATCTGTACAAATTGCACCGTTAGGGCTTGTATTATCAGGTCCGGTTCCACCTGCCCTTACAGCCCAGCGGTATGCTCCGGCTGATGTATAACTTGCAATATATATATCGTTACTTCCATTAGAAGTTAAGTTGGCCGTACCGCCACCCATATCAAAATCTACTGTATTTGAAAATGACCCGGTAATATAAACGTTTCCGCTGGCGTCAACACAGACTCCTCTGCCAACTTCGGCTCCTACAGAACCGGTACCACCAGAAATGGTCCATGTGGGGGTTTGAGAAAATAAACTGTTCGCGCATATTAAGATAAGCGTTAGAAAAATAATTTTTGTTTTCATTTGGTATGATTTAAGGTAATGTAAGGGGGGTTCAAAATTTTAAGCATCCAAATTAGGAATACAAATCAACATAGCAAAACCACAAATCGATTTAGGTGTTTTCCATTAGTCGTTATCCGTTATACGGATAAATTTAGGCGGAAAGGAGGCAAATTTAACATAAATGTAACGATTTGTGTTGTTGAAGCTAATATTGTGTTTTTAAAGTGTATCAAAAAATCATACACCTTCTATTTTGAGATAATTTGTGTGCCAGGTGATCTAACCCTTATAAATTTCTAAAAAGATGGATCAGATCTTTGCAATTGGAGTAATTTAAGATTCAAGGCAATCATTCTTTTTTATTCCGAACTGAGAGAGCTTGTGACCAGAAAAAAAGCCTTCTTCAGTATAAATCACTTCAGCTTTTAATGCCTGGTTATTTTTGCAGCAAATGATCAGTCCGTTTGTTTCGTCCAATGTTACAATTGTTCCAGGTAAAGTTCCGGCAGCAATTTTAAAATAAGAAACAGCAGCATCCGTTATTGCAAAAGTCCATCCTTTAAAACGAACAATTGCTCCTTTATTCCAGGGGTTGCAGGCTTTTACCAGGGCCCGCACTTCCAACGATGTCATTTCATTCCACTTAATAAAAAGATCTGCTGCTTCTGGCCTTGGATAATAATGTGCTTTAGCGGAATCCTGCGCCTGAGGTTTCAGGCTGTTGTTTGTTAAGCCTTGAATTAATGTTGCAGTCATAGAAGCGCCTGCAAAAGCAAGTTGAGTAGAAATCATTCCAAAACTTGCTTCATGCTGAATCGGAATTTTTTCGTTTAGCAACAATTCTCCGGTATCAAAATTTTCGTCCATGCGATGAACTGAAACCCCACCAGAAGTTTCTTTGTTACGGATCATCCAGAAAAGAGGATTGGGTCCGCGGAATTCAGGCAAAGGTGCATAATGAAAATTGATAAAACCGAATTTTGGAATGGCCAGTGCCGAAGCGGGAATGCGAAACGGAAATGTTTTTACAAGTACAAGATCTGGTTTATATTGTTCCAACCAAAAAAGTAATTGTGCTTCAAAATCTTTTTTTGAAAAAATTTGCAGAGGAACACCAAATTGTTTGCAGAAATGATTGAGCATTAAACGCGTTTCAGGAATACGATCGGATGTGCCCACTGCCACCACAAGTTTGTGTTGCAGCAATTGCTGTAGAGCCGGAAAACCCAGCTTGTCGTTACAAAGTACAAGTATGCGCAGCATCAGATACTAAAATAATTATTCCGCCAGCGTGTATACTCTCCTTCGGGACGAGAGAAAAAAATCTTTTTATGTTCGTCGGCGCTGATGTTTATTTTTTCGCTGATGCTGAGTTTGCATTTTTCGTTTTCTGCAGCTTCTATTTTTCCGCGATAGAGCGGGGCATATGCGCAATGCGTTTCTGGATGAAAAGTAACTGTTCCGCGCGGGCTTTCGTATGACCAATTACTTACAGAATCAATTCCATTTTGTAAAATTTGCTGAATGACTTGCGCGGCTTCCCACCCTAATAAATGAAAAATAGTGGGTTTTTTATTTTTATTTTTTA
>JACMLS010000540.1 GCA_014379485.1 Bacteroidia bacterium
GCAATAGGGAATAGTGTGGGCGCCCCCTAATGCCTATTCACTATTACCTATTGCCCAATTTTAATTAACCTGAAATTTTCCTTTCGCTTTTATAAGTCCGCTTTCAGAGATGCGGAAAAAATAAATTCCATGAGCAAGTTCCTGAACTGAAAACTGAAATTTATTGCTGTTTACATTTTGTGTCTGCAACAATTTTCCTTGTGCGTCATATACCTCAATAAAAGTTTTACTACCTGCAAAAGGGCTTAAAATAGTAAGCACATCAGTTGCCGGATTTGGGTATACTTCAGCATTTAAAACAGTGGTTTCAGCAATTCCAATAGCACTTGGTGCGGCCAGCTGGCTTTTTATGTTTGATCTGGATGTGTTTACAATGGCTCTTGTAGAAGTGCAGGAGTTTCCGGGAATGATCTCAACTAAATAACGCGCGCTATCTGGCGGAGTAAGATCTGTCCAGGTAAAATTTGTTGCTGCTACTGAATCTAACACCTGCCAGTTTCCTGAAAAAGTTGAATCGCGTAAAATTCTGTTATAGGAAAAAGCAAGACCTTCGTAATTATCCCAAACAAGATTTATTTCGCCACCCACACCAAGGTTTGTTGTAAGGTGTATTGTTTGATGGTAAGAACTCAACGCACTCTCAAAACCGCAGGTATCAACTGCAGAAACCTCGTAGCGGTAAGAAGTAATTGCAGGGTCCACTCCAAAAGTCATATCAACATATTCACTCAACGAATCGTATGGAACAAAATCAACAAGTGAATAGGCTCCCACAATATTTCTGTAAATATTAAAGCCGGCTAAATTAGTTGCAACCGGTTTTTCCCAAACCAAAACGTTGTGGTTAGTAGAGTCAACTGTAACAATACATAATTGCTGGCTGGCAGTAGAAATATCTACGGCGGTGCTTGATGTTGCAATACATCCGTTAGCATCTGTAACAGTAACTCCGTATGTACCGTTGTTAAGATTCGTTGTGGTATCGTTAGCTGTGCCGTTAGACCATATGTAGGAATAAGGAGCAACTCCGCCTGTAGCAGCAGCATAAGCAACACCACTTGTGTCTCCGCAAGATGTGCCCATTGAAGAGGTGCTAATATTCAGCGGATTTGGTTGAGTAATAATTCCATTAGAGAAAGTAACACAGTTTTTAGAATCTGTAACTGTAAAAAGATAATTTCCGGGGCAAAGGCCGCTAACTAATTGCGTTGTACTGCTTCCGGAATTATTCCAAAGATATGAGTAGGGGGGAGTTCCTCCTGATGCAATTCCATTCATTGTTCCATCGCACAAACCACTGCAAGAAACGTTTTGCGAAGCATTTATTCCTGAAATTAATTGTTGCGGTTCTGCAACAGAAATACCCATTGTTTTGGTACAGTTGTTTGCATCAGTAATTATCAATTGATAAAAGCCTCCGCTTAAACCGCTCAGATCTTCTGTTGTATCCTGCGTTGCCCACTGAAAAGTGTAACCAGCTGTTCCGCCTGAAGTAGTAACATTAATTACACCGTTCTGTGCTCCAAAACAAGTAACATGGCTAACAACTGAAGTTGCGGCAAGTTGCGTAGGCTCTGTAACTGTAAAGGTGTCAATTCTCACACAACCTTTTACATCACTTACTCTTGAAGTATAGGTGCCGTCAAAAACATTTAATAGATTCTGATTACTGGTTCCGTTACTCCAGTCATACGCATAAGGAAGGCTTCCGTTAGAAGCAGAAATGTTTACGTTTCCAAACCCTCCGAAACAAAGCGGGTCTGAAACAATTCCTGACACGCTTAAGCCCGGATTACTTTGGGTAAAATTCATACCTGCAACAGAATTTGGTACAGATGGACTCGAAAGACTTGGCGTAAGGGTAGTCTGTACAATTGGCATTGTGTTGATAGTTGGTACCCAACTGCTTATTGGAACGGAATTTAAAATATCGTGGCAACCCGTCATTTGTCCGTTATTGTCTGCATTAATAATTCCAATACTTCCTAATGCAGAGTACCCGTTTGTATACGTCAAAGCCTGCACAAAACCACTTGCACCAATTCCAAGTTTATAGATGCCGTTATTTGAGCCTGATGAACCAAAATTGCGGGCCCACAAAAAATTTCCGGTAGAGCTAAGGTGAATAAAAGAACTTTTTGGAATATTGTCTGGTACCAGTGTGTGAACGCCGATGCCAAGTGTAATTTCTCCGTTACTGTGTTCTGTAACATAAGCACCGAAGGGCTGGTTTTGAATTTGTTTGGCCCAAATTAAATTTCCGCTTGCATCTAACCTGATGAGGCCGGCACAATCCTGCGAATTTAAATTCATTGTAACTCCCACAATTATATCACCATTTGAAGTTTCCTGAACATCATAACCTGAAATATAATTGAGTGTGCCGCCTGTGTTTATATGTTTTATAAATGAAACGGTACCTGCCGAATTAAATTTTACAATAACAAGTGGAGAATTTGCGGTGCTGTTATTAACATCAAGCACTGCAATAAAATCTCCGGCAGCTGTTTTACAAATAGCCTTTGCGTTAGTATAGGTATTTACAGAGCCAACAGTTACAGTATTCAGATCAAATGATTTAACCATAGTAAGTGCGCCAGCGGCGCTGATACCACCTATTATTACTGAGTCTCTTCCGCTAATACCTGCTATAAAAACTGCACCCGTTCCGTCAGGAGCAAGAATAGGTGGAGTAAAACTACCACCGGCACCAAAAGAAATGTTTCTTACATCATACCAAGCCGGTACTCCTGCACCAGTGTAGGAGCTTAATATTATAGCCTGGTTGGTAGTTCCTAAACCAATAACATTTCCCGATTGTGTTTCGCAAATTGTTCTCAAATCGTAATTGAATCCAACAATATCGTAAATATTGTTCCAAACCAAATTCCCGCTCGCATCAAATTTGGCAATACAGGTAGGAACTGACCCTCCTGACTGAAAATATTGAACATAAAATCCGTTTGCGGAGGAGTTTGCTACATTGTTTACGCTAAAGGATGCACTGTTTGGAGTGTGAAGCGTGTTAATGTACTGTGCTCTTGAAGATGTTAAGGCTAATACAAGAATGGCGGCTGAAAGTAATTTTCTTTTCATATAA
>JACMLS010000541.1 GCA_014379485.1 Bacteroidia bacterium
GCGAGAAATTCTTTTTGTCCCCCTCCAACAAACACCTTCATTAATTTTTTGAGCATAGATCAGCGCAGATAAAATTTTTGTGAAATTAAAAGAGTAGTATTAACTAAAAGTTACGCCTGTATTTTTATTCTGAGAATAAGTTAAAACAACGAAAATAGTTTAAATTTTTTCATTGTCATTATTAATTTTTGGCAGCCCTGCTAACATTAGCTTAAAACAAAATTCATTTCTGTTACAAAAAATTAAAACAGGAACTCTATAAAAAATCTTTTAGATAACCACTATGTAATTTGACAGCAATAGTTTTGCGGCAAATAAACAAAAGCTGAAAATGATTGCAAGAATTTTTTTGCCGGGCATATTTGCGGCAAGTCTTACTTTATGCGCACAGCAAAATTTACCGGCAGTTTTATTGTCTGATGTTTTGCAAAACAACACTTCTGCAACTCAGGAAACAGAAATGCTTGCGCTGAAAAGAGGGCCTTATCTTCAAATCGGCACACCAACAAGCATGACCATTAAGTGGGAGACTGATGTAAACAGCGACAGTAAGGTAACTTACGGAACATCTGTATCAAACCTAAACCTACAGGTAACAAACAGCGCCCAAACAAAAAAACACGAAATTCAGATAACGGGTTTAAATGCAGCTACTGTTTATTATTACACAATTGGAACAACCTCTGCAATTCTTTCGTCTGCCTCGGCCACACAATATTTTAAAACAAGCCCAGTTACCGGTACCCTAAATAAATTCAGGTTCTGGGCAATTGGCGATGCGGGAACAGATGATGCGAACCAGGAAGCTGTGCGCGATGCTTTTCTCACTTATAACAACGGGCAACATATTGATGGCTGGATCATGCTCGGTGACAACGCATACAATTCAGGATTTGACGGCGAATACCAGGATGGAATTTTTGAAAACATGTACGAACCCATTCTTGAAAACACAGTGCTATGGCCTGCGCCCGGAAATCATGATTACAATAATCACATTCCTTTTTCACCTTCGCCTGCGTATTACGATATATTTACTTTACCAACAGCGGCAGAAGCGGGCGGTGTTGCATCGGGTACAGAAAAATATTATTCGTACAACTACGGCAACATTCATTTTGTTGTACTCGATTCTTATGACGAAGGAACGGCCGCTACTGACCCCATGGTACAATGGTTGCAAAACGATCTTGCGGCAAACACACAACAATGGCTTATTGCTTATTTTCATCACCCGCCTTATACAAAAGGAACGCATGACAGCGACAACCCGAATTTTCTTGACGGTGAGTTGCCTGAAATAAGACAAAATATCATTCCCATTCTTGAATCGTTTGGCGTTGATCTTGTTTTAAATGGTCACAGCCATGTGTACGAGCGCTCTTTTCAGTTAGACGGGCATTACGGTTATTCTAATCAGTTGCAACCATCAATGATCCTCGATAATACAAGCGGAAACTATCCAACTGTTTGTCCTTTTCAAAAACATGATCTTACAAACAAATCGCATAAAGGAACAAATTATGTGGTATGCGGTTGCTCCGGAAAAAACGGCAGCACAGCATCGGGCTGGCCACATCCTGTAATGTATAATTATGACAATACGGTTTTTGGTTCTATGATCATTGAAGTAGATGGCAACAGGCTCGATGCGAAATTCATTACTTCAACAAACACAATTGCTGATGAATTTACTATTATAAAAAATGCTTCTAAAAAACAAACACTTTATGCCTGTCCGGGAGATCAGCTTGTTTTAAAACCATCCTGGCAAGGAAACGTTGAGTGGTTTCCAACACTCGCAACAACAGACAGCCTTGTTGTAACCGCAAGTGTAAGTACCGTTTATTTTGCCAATGAACCATTGGGTTGCATGAGCGATACTTTTTTAGTAAATATTCTTCCTACGCCCCCTTGCGTTACAACATCTTTGGCAAATCATTCTGCAGAGAACCGTGTTGCCGTTTTTCCAACAATTGCTCCGGCGGGAACTGCAATAGTTTTACAATACAATGGAACAGGCCAGTTATTATTTAACCTGTTTGATGTAAGCGGAAAAATGATGAAGAACGATTTTATTGAAGCCGGACAAAACAACAATTCTTATTTTATAAAAACAGAAGGGCTTGAAGCCGGAATTTATTTTATCTCGCTTCAGTTTAACGGACAGAGTGAAACAAAAAAGATTATCATCACCAATTAATAAATGACGTTCAGAAAAATTATGAAAAAGAAAACTAAAAAACTTTTATTGTCACTTGCTTTGCTTACTGCTTCTGCAACAATAAATGCGCAATGTACAACAACAAACATTACAGGAAATTTTATTCAGAACACAGATATTATTTTATCAGGCACCTATAATGTATCGGGTTTATTTTATGTGCCGCCCGGAGTTACAGTTTATGTTAGCGGCTATTCTTTTGGAGGATGCGGAAAATTAGAAGTAAATGCGCAAACAATAATTATTGAAGGAACCATTAACGGAGATTTCTCAGGTTACACAGGTGGCAATGCAGGTTTAGGCGCAACAGCAATTACAAGCATTACCGGAGACGCAATTGCAATAACCAATTGCAACAACAAAGATTTTACCGGGCAGGTGAGTCTTGAAGGAGGAAAAGCCGGACAAAACGGAAATGGCGCAGGCGCAGGAAGCTCAGGCACAAATGGAAGCGGAGGATCAGGACCAAAGCAACAATGTTTAAGTAATAACGATGAGGCCGGAATGATTGGTTCAAGCGGTGGCGGCGGCGCGGGTGGTGGTGGCTCTTATGGAGGAACAGGAATTGCAGGCGGAAGCGGAGGTGATGGCACAAATAATTATACTGCAACAGGCGTAAACGTATCAACAGGTTTTGTTATTGTTGGCGGAACAGGTGGCACTGGCGGAGCAAGCGGAAATGTTTACGGAACAGCAACAGGTGCTGATATCGATCTCGGATCTTCAGGAGCAGGAAGCGGTGGTGGCGGACTTTCTTTTGATTTGGGATTACAAGGCAACAAAGGCGGAAGCGGTGGCGGACTTGTAAAATTTGTTGCAGTTGATTCTCTTGCTGTAACAGGAACAATTACAGTAAATGGTGAGAATGGAAAAACAGGGGGCGCTGCAGGTAACGGTGGCCAATCTCCCAATTGTTGCTCAGACGGATGCGATGATGCTGGTGAAGCAACACTTTCTTGTGGTGCAGGTGGTGGAGGTGGAAGCGGTGCAGGTTCCGGCGGTGGAATTTATTTGGAAACTCAAAATGCTGCTTTCATAAACGGAACACTGAATTCAAAAGGAGGAAATGTTGGAAACGGAGGAACTGCCGGAACAGGAGTAACTATAAATTACAGCGGCGGAATTTTTTGCGGAACACAAACAATTACTAGCGGTAACGGAAGCGCAGGCAATACAGGCGGAGCAGGTGGCGGGGGTCGTATAAAAATTTTTATTAATAACTGTTCAAGTTTTGTTAACCCCGTTACAAATGTAAACGGAGGCGCAACTGCTTTGCCCGGAACTTACAATGTGATCTGTACAACTCTCGGAATTGAAAATAATTCTGTAGAAAAATACTCACTGCTTGTTTATCCTGTACCTGCAACAGAAGAACTGAATGTACAGTTTAAGAATTCTGTTTATCCTGATGAGGTAGGAAATATAGAAGTTGCAGATCTCTCCGGAAGAATTATTTTTTCTGCACCCTGTAAATTAAATAAACAATCTGCGCAAACCATTTCTCTTTCTGATTTTGCAGCCGGAATTTATTTCATAAAAATACAGGCAGACAATATTACAGTTCAACAAAAATTCATTAAACAATAAATATTATTTTCCAATGAAAAAATTAATTCCCCTTATTCTTTCACTTACCGCAATTTGTGCGCATGCTCAAAACAACAGAATGGCATCGTTGCAAACCTGCATGGCTCCATTTTATCATGGAGTTGCTTCCGGCGATCCTTTAACCGACAGGGTAATTATATGGACGCGCGTTACGCCCGACTCTAACCAGGTGGGCGCACCCATACTTGTTTCGTGGAGAATTTCTACGGACACTTCTATGAGTACTATTATTACAAACGGAAGTGTGATAACCGATTCAACAAAAGATTTTACGGTAAAAGCAGATGTTATAGGATTGCAGCCCAACACATTTTATTTTTATGAATTTAGTGCAAACGGTTACAATTCGGTTCGTGGCAGAACAAAAACAAATCCGGTAACCAATGCAGACAGTTTGCGTTTTGCGGTTACTTCCTGCGCAAATTACGAAGCAGGATATTTTAATACCTATGCAAGTCTTTTGGCGCGAAATGATTTTGACGGCGTGTTTTCTATCGGAGATTATATTTACGAATACAATTCAGGTGGTTATTCACCAAATGCAACAGTCAACCGTCAATGGCTCCCATCCAATGAAATTATTTCTATTGCAGATTACAGAACGCGCTATTCCAGTTACAGACTAGATGAAGATCTGCAAAGACTGCACCAACAATTTCCGTTTACAGTTGTGTGGGATGATCATGAATTTGCAAATGATGCGTGGATGAACGGCGCGCAAAATCATACTACTGCAAATGAAGGAAGTTGGTCAGCAAGAAAAGCAGTTGCAAAAAAAGCTTTTTTTGAATGGCAACCGATCCGCGATTTCGGAACGGGTGAAATTTACAGGAAATTCAGCTACGGAAATCTTGTTGATTTTATTATGCTTGATACACGTGTGCACGGAAGAGATCTGCAGGCAGGTACAACAGGTTCTACTGTAACTTCAGGATCAAGACAACTATTAGGTGCAAATCAGTATCAATGGCTGGAAAACACATTAGACTCAAGCACCGCGCAATGGAAAGTAATTGGCCAGCAGGTAATGATGGCTCCGCTCAGAGTTTTTGGAACTGCAGTAAACGGAGATCAGTGGGACGGCTATCCTGCACAACGCGATAATTTATTTGCTCATATTTTAAATAACAATATAGATAACGTTGTTGTGCTTACCGGCGATATACATTCTTCGTGGGCAAACGATCTTCCCACATCAAGCTACAATGGTTCTACAGGTGCAGGTTCTGCCGGTGTTGAATTTGTAACACCCAGCGTAACTTCTCCGGGAATGAGTATTCCGCTGGGAGCCGCTGCAATAATGGCTTCCAACAGTCATATAAAATACGTAGATCTTTCTCAGCACGGTTATATTATTGTTGACATTAATCAGCAGCGCACGCAATCAGATTGGTTTTATGTGCCATCAATAGATGTTCCCTCTATTGCATTTAATTACGGCGGATCTTTTTATGCAAATCACCTTCAACGTTTTTTAACTACTGGTACCGCCGCTGCTGTTCCGCGTAATAGTGTGTACTATATGCAGGCGCCATTGTGCCCGCGCAACGTAAGTACAGGAATAAGTCAGCAAAACAATCCTAACGTTATACTTGGGCTTTATCCGAATCCTGTTTACGATTATCTTACAGTGCAATTCAATAACGCTTCTGCCGGACAGGTTAATTTTAAAGTGTACGATGTGCAGGGAAAACTTGCATCTGAAAATAAAGAAGGAAACAAAGACGCAGGTGTCTTAAAAAGTTATGTAGATATAAGGAATTTATCTACCGGCGTATATTTTCTTGTAATAGAAACAAACTCGGGAACAATGAAACAGAAATTTTTAAAAGACTAGAAAATGGGTTCTAGTATTCGCCTCCCGATTTTCTTTTGTTGAGTTTCTCGTCTTTAAAAAAAGGCAACCGTAACGGAGGTTCAGGTTTGTTTGATGTATCTGTTAACGTTAGAAGAAATAATTTTATTTCTTTCATTTCTTTTTTACTGAGCTGAAGTGAATCGAAGGGCAGTGTTTGATTTTCAAGATTAAATTTTAATCCGGCCCCGCCACCTTTGTTATAAAACTCAATCACTTCATCAAGCGTATTGTAAGCGCCGTTGTGCATATAAGGCGCCGTTAATTCCGCATTTCTCACTGTAGGAGTTTTGAAAGCAAAACGATGAATGGGAGAACGGGTAATTTTTTCGCGACAGGTATCCTGATCTAAATTTTTATTGTCTTTTTTTTCAGGCGCACCAATCACTTCAAATTCATTATCAGCGTATGAAGGCGGAACGAGCCCGTTGAACAACGGAAAAAAATGACAACTGCCGCAAAGCGCTTTTCCGGCAAAAAGATTGTACCCGTTTTTTTCAGCAGCATTTAATTTTGTATGATCGCCACGAAGATATTTATCAAAACGACTGTTTCTTGAATCGAGCGTGCGTTCAAACTCAGCGATTGATTTCAGGATTCCGTAAAACGTTATTGCGGTGTCTGCGCTTCCTTTAAAAGCTGTACGAAATAGTTGCAGGTAGTCATCGCTTTGTTTTAGTTTTTCTACCATTTCTTTTGCAGTAGCATTCATTTCAACCTGGTTGTGCATTACCGCACTCGCCTGTTCCTCGAGATTGAATGCGCGCCCGTCGTAAAAAAAATTTTTCTGCCAGGCAACATTGTAAAGTGTGGGAGCATTCCTTCCGGCTGTACCGTTCATTTCAAAACTCATACTTTTTTCAAGACCGTCAGAAAGTCCTTTGCCGGGTTGATGACAGGAAGCGCAGGCCCGCTTGTTGTTTCCTGACAAAACAGGATCAAAAAAAAGTATTTTTCCCAGTTCCGTTTGCCTGAGTGTGCGTATACTATCACTCAAACCAACAGAAAAATATTTTTTATTAAAACTGTTCTTCTCAAACAAAGAAGTGCTTTTGAAATTAATGGCATAATTTACCGGCGTAAAAGGCAAGCCTGATCTGATATGAAACTCAGCAAGGTTTTTATAGAGGGGGTTAAGATTTTTTGTTATGTAGCCAAGTCTGTCAAATTTATCAGCATTGTTATTTACACGCAAAGGCTGAAAAGATTTTTTGATTGAAAGCTGAAGCTGATCAAGAGAATTTAGTAAAGAGATATCATCTTTAAAATAATTTCTGAAAAAAAACA
>JACMLS010000055.1 GCA_014379485.1 Bacteroidia bacterium
AAGAAATGAACAAGAGTTAAAATAATAGACCAAATCTAAATCCGTATCGGTTAACTCCGTTATTTACCCCATAAACAAAGTCGCCACGAACAAGCAGATATTTTAGTCCGGCCGATAGTTCTGCGTACTTTGTACTGGTTGCACCCGGTGTGTATAAAAACCGGGCCCCTATTATTTCATCTAGTTTCAGTTTTCTGAGCAACGGAATTTTGTTGGTGATAAAACCTGCAAAGTTGTGGTTAAAATATCCTTCTGCAAAATAATCGGCGTTACTGTAAGTGTAGTATTCCAGTAATTGAAATTTCTGAAGATCGAAATCGGTAAAATAAGTTTGATTACCATTGAAGTGTTTGTAATCTATAAAACTCATATTTTTTGAATTATAAAATTTTCCGGCCCTTAGTATGTAAGAAGATCTTCCGAGCCTTTTTAAATTGAGCCGGTCAGAAATTGAAAAACTCACAAGGTCATATTCAGGTAAACTTCCGGCAACACCCGCAATTGCTTTTCTCAAGCTGATATTCATTTCCGGAAATTTTGAACCCTGGTTTAATTTCTGATTGGGTCTGCTGTAATAACGTTGGCGTATTCTAAGGCGTACAGCAGCCATTACTTCAAATTTACGGTTGCGCTCAAATGAAAATGTTTCGTTAGAAGGATATTGTGGGTCGTTTGAAAAATAAACATAATCTCTTTTTACCCAGGTTTCGCCGCTATGGTTTAAAAGCGGAGATCGTTCTGCAAATTCTGCCGACCCGTATACCATAAAACCATTGTACAATTCATGTCTCCACCCCAATTTAAAAAAATCTTTCTCATACACCTTCATGTAATTTCTTTTATCGAATAAAGAGTTGAGGGCGTTTACAAAAGGAGAAATAGGATTGCTGGCATTAAATTGTGCGAGCTCACGGCCTGCGCTGATCTCGAGCCTCGATAATTTTTTGGGATTATAATCTATTTTAGATTCTCCGCTTAAATAGAAACGACCAGACGAAAATCCGTAGCCGGGCTTTAAACTTATTTCATATTCCTTTCGCGAGTCTTTGTTCCAATGATTAAAACTGAATTTGGTTTCAAGATTCCAACCCTGTACAGTACTAAATAAAAAACCCAATACGGGCGGCGACATATTTACATAATAATTTTTCCACGAATTTTTCCAGGTAAAACCTAACCAGAGTTTACTGAATTTAAAGCGGTTCTCATGTTTGTCTACAGAATCTTTATAGGGTTTACTATCCCATATTAAATGCAAACTGTCTTTTTTATGATAATCTGTTTTTTCTTCAAGCGTAAGTGGAATGGGACGTATGCTGTCCCAATAAGACGAATCTCTTTTGTTTGAATTATCATTAACGTGCCACTCTTCGCCATTAAAGAATTTTTTTGCGAGTTCAGGATTTAAAATATAGTTTGATTGAATTCCGGTATAATAACCATTGCCTTCAAATCCGAAAACAGAAAAAACAAAAGAGAATTTATTGGTAAAGGGCAGCCACACAGAATCGTTAACAGGTAAAAACACCTGTGTAATTTTAAGCGTGTCAACAAAACGAATCTGGTTTTGTTTGGTAACAAAAAGGTCTACTCCGTACAATCTCCAGGTGCTGTCGCAAATATAAATTACGCCGGTAAAACAAGGATCTGCACGGCGTTTTGGAGTTACCTGAATTTTATTTACCCAAACTCCATTCTCAAAAAAACTCCCTAAAAATTTGTATTTATAACTTAAAAAAGAAGAACCGCAAATAGGAGAAATAACTCCGCGCTGCGCAATACCGGTTTGAATTAAATTCTGATAAAAATTAAACATCATATCGCTCGCCTGGTTATAACTGAAAGCATTATTTCTTCCGCTTACTTTAGATGAGACCAGCACTTCTTTTATTTTATCGGGTTTTTCATACCAGTATTTAGAAATGCTTTCGCTCAGGTACGCAATGCCGGTTGCAGTATCTATAAGATTATTGAGATTTACTTCTCTTCCTAAAATTTGTTTAGGATATTTTGTAATGCGTTGCAGGCCCTTTATGTACACATCGCAGGCATAACTTTCTACCTGGTTCAGATAATACGATCTTTTCTTTTGTGCTTTGCGGATAATTTCATTTGACGGATCTTCTTTTCCGGGCCCGACTTCTACTTCTTTTAATTGTACAGCAGCGTCTTCGAGTACAATGTCTTTTGTAATGTCTGCCTTTACATCAGTTTTTTCTGTGTGAAGTTTGTAACCAATTACCTGGTAAATTACTTCGTAAGTTCCTGCATTCACTTCTAACTGATAATCTCCTTTGCTGTTAGAAGAAGTTCCGATAGTAGTTCCCTTTAAGTAAATGGTTACAAAAGGAACTCCTTCGTTGTTTTTATCTGTGATCTTTCCTTTTATGGTATGAGAAAAAATGTTGTTCGCAAAAAACAGCAGGGGAAGAAAAAAAAATATGAAGGAGCGGTTAAACAATTTTGTATTTAAACAAAAATAGGGAAAAGGAGTGAAGGAGAAAAGTTTGACACGGAGAAACGATGATTGACACGGAGAAACAGAGGCACAAAGTTACACAGAGAATGTTTTGTTAGCGAAAAATTTTCTCTTCAGCAAAGGCCATTGTCAGATTTTAAATTTCAATTTAGGCCCCGTAAAAACAAATCCGCATTTTTCATAAAAGCTTACCGTTCTGTTCCATTTACTTTCTGATGGTGCGGTAACATCAACGCGTTTCCAGTTTTTTTCTTTCGCAATATGTTTGATCATTTTAATTACTTTTTCTCCAATATTGGCCGAGCGATGTTCAGGTAACACAAACATTTCATCAAGGCAACCGTATTTTCCACCTGCATAAATTGCCTGCGTTTCTGTTAAAGTAACAATACCAATATTTTTTTTCTCAGCAATCTGAATAAAATAAATTTCTGTTTTTCCGGAAGCAAGAATTTCTTCTATAAGTTTTTTGTTTAGAAATTTAATGGATTCTGCTTCTTCGCCAAGTTCTGTATATAAATCTTCCAGCAATGAAATGATTTCAGAAGAGAATTTGATATTGGCTTTTTGAAGATTTAATTCAACCATTATGTTGCAGTATTACCAATTTAAATTAAAAGATTTGCATCTGGAACAAACAACATTCTCTTCTAACGAAATTTCTTTATTGCATCTGTGACAGATTCCTTTTTTTGCGTTTAAATGCTGCACAAAAGCTTTGGAAGAGCTAAGATCCAGATGTTTTTTGATTTTGACGAATTGAATAGCGTACAATGGTAAATTCTCTCTTACATGGTTTAGTATTTCTTCTTTCTCAGAAGTGCCAAACTCCGGAATTGAAATTTCATTTTTGCACCTGATACAATAAATTATTTTAAATCCCATTTGAATTCGATTTTATTTGCATTTTTTCCCACGCCAGTCTTATATCTTTTTGTCCTATATCTTATATCAGCCCTTAAACACCATAATCAATTTCTCGTGCACCTCCCGATAGCTATCGGGGCTAATTTCTCAAAATCTCCTATCTCACATCCGCGTTTCACCCTTCCAGAAATTTCTTAATAGAAGCCAGCGTCGTTTCCCATCCAACAACAGATCCCAAATAAAAGATCTCAGCAATAAATGAATCCGGAAAACCACTTTGTATGACCGTTAATTTTGTCTTTCCATTTTCTTCGGCAACAAAAAATTCTGTTTGCAGTTCTGCTTTAAATGGCAGCGGACCTGTTTTAGAAAAATAATCAAAATCGCTCAATGCTAATTTTGCAGGCGGTTCAAAAACAGAAATTCGCATTGCATTAATATATTCCGGATGGTCTTCATTAGGCCCCCAGCTCACAACATAATGCCCATTTGCCTTTGCATACACAATAGCGCTGTTTGCAAACCACCACTGCTTAATTGCAGAAGGTTTTATCAATGCATCAAAAACCTTTTCACGGCTCGCTGCAATTACCACTTCTCTTTTAATTTGTCTTGGCATTTTTTAAAAATTAAATAAACTGTTTTTAACTCATTTTTTTCACGCCCCCCTACCCTCCCGATAGCTATC
>JACMLS010000542.1 GCA_014379485.1 Bacteroidia bacterium
TGTATAGTATTGTTAAGCATATGCCCCATGTGCAAGACCCCCGTAACGTTTGGCGGGGGAATTACGATCGTGTAAGGCTCACGTTCATCAGGTACAGAACGAAAAAACTTTTTTTCCATCCAGTACTTGTACCATTTGCTTTCTGCCTCTTGCGGAGAGTATGCATTAAGAATTTCCATAATAAAAAAAATCGAGGCGTAAAGATAAGAATTTACCTTGTCTTTTGCACCGGATTTATCTCCGGGTAATGTCTCAGTTCGCGACAGATTTCACTGATTGATTTCTCATTGTAATCTGTGAAATCTGTGGCTAAAGTTTAAATTGAGTCAGTAGTCTGCATTTTGTTGATAATCCATTGAGAGAAACTATCAGTAAATTGTAAAAATTGTACATTTGTTTTGTGGAAGAAATAAAACAATTAAGTTCAATAAAATCGTGGGCCGAGGAAGACCGGCCGCGTGAAAAGTTTTTGCTTAAAGGCAAGAGCTCACTTTCTGATGCGGAACTTATTGCCATACTTTTAGGAAGCGGATCTGTTGACGAAAGCGCTGTTGGCCTTGCAAAACGATTGCTGGCGGGCGCAAATAATAATTTAAACGACCTTGCCCAGATCTCTTTAACTGATCTTCAGAAACTAAAAGGAATTGGCGAGGCCAAAGCTATTACCATTGCTGCGGCGCTTGAGCTGGGCAGAAGAAGAAAAGATGCTGATGTGCGCGAACGCCCCCGGATACAAACCAGCCGCGAAGCGTACCAGCTTGTTTGTGATAAATTGATTGACCTGGACCATGAAGAATTTTGGGTGGCTTACCTTAACCGCAGCAGCAGAGTTTTAAAAGAAGAGAACATAAGCCGTGGAGGAATTTCAGGAACAGTGGTAGATGTAAAACTTATTATGAAAAGCGCACTTGAATACGGTGCCTCTTCGCTGGTGCTTTTTCACAACCACCCAAGCGGAAATTCAGACCCGAGTCAGGAAGACCACAGGCTTACAAGAAAAATTGCAGATGCAGCCCGTTTTTTTGACATTTCAGTAAGCGACCATCTTATTATTTACGAAAATAAATACACTAGTTTTGCAGACGAAGGTTTTCTATGAGCAAAAAAATAAAAATACTTACGGTTGTTGGGGCAAGGCCTCAGATCATTAAGGCAGCAGCCATTAGCAGAGCCATAAGCCGTAAATTTCCGGAATTCCTTGAAGAGGCTATTCTTCATACCGGACAACATTACGACCAAAATATGAGCAACATTTTTTTTGAGGAGTTAGAAATTCCTCTGCCCTTATTTAATTTATATGTTGGGAGCGAAAGTCACGGAAAGCAATTAGCTGAAATGATAACAGGAATTGAAAAAGCACTTTTAGATTACACGCCTGATATGGTTTTGCTTTATGGTGATACCAACTCAACACTTGCAGGAGCAATGGCTGCTGCTAAAATCAACATTCCCATTGCGCAGATAGAAGCCGGGCTACGTTCTTTTAATAAAAGTATGCCTGAGGAAATTAACCGGATAATGACAGACCATGTTTCTACTCTTTTGTTTTCTCCTACAGTAAAAGGAATTGAAAACCTTGTAAAGGAGGGGTTTAAAAAGGATGCTGCCGCTCCGTTTAACACGGACAACCCGAAAGTTTATCATTGTGGCGATGTAATGTATGATAACAGTTTGTATTTTTCTGATCGGGCCGAAAAGGAAACTGATATTTTAGAAAAACATGGTTTGAAAAAAGAAAAATTTATTCTTGCCACAGTTCACAGAAATAATAATACCGATGACAAAGAAAGATTAAATGCTATTTTTTCTGCCCTAAACGATATCAGTACAAAAAAAGACTGCCAGATTTTTCTTCCGCTTCATCCGCGCACATCTAAATTGCTTGCCCAAAATTTAAAACCAGAACTTTTTAAGCTTATCAGCGAAAACAAAAAATTTATTATTGCACCCCCCGCTTCTTATCTTGAGATGATTGCCCTTGAAAAAAACTGTTCTTTGGTGATGACCGATAGTGGTGGATTACAAAAAGAGGCATATTATTTTAATAAACCTTGTATTATAATGAGGCCGGAAACTGAGTGGGTAGAACTTGTAGAATGTGGCTGCGCTCTGATTGCAGATGCTGATCATGATAAAATAACCAAAGCCTTTGCATTTTTTGAAAATCAGAAAGAACTGAAATTCCCGCAATTGTACGGCGATGGAAAAGCAGCAGAATTTATTTGCAACGAAATAAAAAAGTTTTTTTCTGAAAGATAATTAATGGAAATACTTATTTATTCCGCCCGATCTACATTCAGATTAAAATACGTTCTGAATACAGTTTTTAAAGATCTGCTTGGAATCGGATACAGGCTCACTAACGACAAAGAAGAATTTACAAATTCAGAGCTTCCTAAAATAAATTACAGTCAAGGCCCCGTAACTGAGCGTGAAATTCTGATCAAACCCTCTCCCCTGCTTTTTCAAACGGGAATTAAAGAACAGAATTTACAGATTGGTGAATGGCAAGGGTTGAAAATTTTATTCAGCACACACGAGGAAGAGGAAATTCCTTTCGATATTTTTGCATCGGTATTTTTTATGCTGAGCAGGTATGAAGAATATTTGCCTCATATACGTGATCAATACGATCGTTTTGAAGCAGAAAGCAGCATTGCCTACGTTCATAAATTTCTTGAAACACCCATTGTAAATTACTGGGTACAAAAAATTAAAAAAATTCTTGCAGCAAAATACCCCGGGCTGCAATTTAAAGAACCCGTTTACCGTTTTATATCTACAATAGACATAGACAATGCCTTTGCTTTTTATCAGAAAGGTGTAATGCGTACTATTGGCGGATACGCAAGAGGAATTGTGAACCTGAACTGGACAAACATAAAAGACCGCAGCAAAGTGTTGGCAGGAACTTTGCCTGACCCTTTTGACAGTTACGCTTATCAACTTGAAATGCAGAAAAAATACAACTTAAATGTAATTTACTTTTTCTTACTTGGAGATTATGGCATTAACGATAAAAATCTGCCAAGTAACAACAGGCATTTGCAAAAACTGATCAAGCACCTTGGAGATTATGCAAAAATCGGTATTCACCCATCTTTCGGTTCTAATGACGAGACAGACCAGGTAAGAAAAGAGATAAACAGGCTTTCTTATATAACGCACAGAAATATTTCTGACAGCCGGCAACATTTTGCGCGTTTACATTTTCCAAGTACTTACAAAGCCTTAATAGAAAACGGAATTCAGAACGATTACAGTATGGGATACCACAATTTTTCGGGTTTCAGAGCCGGAATCAGTAACCCGTATTACTGGTACGATATTGATACCGAATCTGAAACCAACCTTAAACTTTTTCCATATATTTTTTCTGAATCTACTTTAAAATTCAGTTTAAAATTACAAGCCAACGAGGCTTTGAATGCAGTAAAAGGTTTAATAAACGAAATAAAAAAAACAGGTGGTACCTTTACTTCCATGTTCCATAACGAATCATTAGGCGATTACGGAGAATGGAACGGCTGGAGAAATTTTTACGAAGAAGTGATACAGGAGGCAGTATGATCAGATCAGTTTTCAGATATTTAAAATTCTTTACAGTGACCACGCTTGCAAAACCTGAGCGAAAATTATTGTGGAGAGATCTTAACTCCTGGTTCTTTTCTGATTCGTGGAAGGAAAAAGAAATTATACGGGATGACAGAATAGATGGATTACATGCCGCTGCCTTATGGTTATTGAACAACCAGCAATTTAATTCTGATAAAGGTTTTAGCACGTTTTATATTGTAGGAGGACATACAGGAAGTTATCCTGAAACTTCGGGTTATATTATTGATTCATTATTTCAGTATGCAGATCAGTTCAGAAAAAAAGAAATTATTCCGCAGCTAATTGAATGTGCAGACTGGTTGCTGAGCATTCAGAAAAAAAGCGGGGGCTGGCAAAGCGGATACGTACACGAAAATAAACCTGAAATTGTTTTTAATACAGGTCAGGTTATTCGCGGTCTTATGAAAGCTTACCACGTTACAGCAGAAAAAAAATATCTGGAAGCCTGCATAAAAGCAGCTGAGTGGTTATGCGAGATCCAGGAACCTGAAGGCTATTGGGAAAAAAACGCTTTTATGGGCGTGCATAGGGTTTATGACAGTTACGTTTCAGCACCTTTATTACAGGTGTGGAAAGAAACCGGAACAGAAAAATTTAAAATTGCGGCAGAAAAAAATATTAAATGGATATTGAAAGAAAAAATTCATCCTAACGGATGGCCGGAAGATTGTGATAATACAATTAAACACAACGACAGACCTATCTTACATACAATCGCTTATACAATTGATGGAATTATTGAATGCGGAATGTTGCTTGAAGACAAAAAATATCCGGCCCTTATAAAAAGAAGCGCCGATGTTTTGCTTGACTTGTTTATGGAGAAAGGTTATTTGTGGGGACGTTACACCAAAAACTGGACACCTTCTGAACCGTTGATCTGCACTGGCGGAGCGCAAATGAGTATTGTATGGTTAAAACTGTACGCACTTTATAAAGACGAAAAATATCTTGCAGCTGCGCGCAAAATGAACAACCTTTTGGTATATATACAGAGCGGAACTTTAGAGGGAAGAAAAGAAATTAATGGCGCTTTGCAAGGTTCATTTCCATTATGGGGAAGGTATGAGCCCTTTGCTTTTCCGAACTGGGCAACAAAATATTTGCTGGATGCTTTAATGATTGAAACGGAATACAGAAGCTGATTTTAATGACTAAAACATTAACAGAAGAACTCGAATCGTGGTTACTGAAATATTCAGACGAAATTGCTTTGTCTTTTTCTGATAAAAATTATTCTTACAAAGATTTAGACCTTGCTTCAAAAAAAATAAAAGATTTTCTTCTTTCAAAAAAAAATAGCGAACCGTACATTGGAGTTTTTGCAACAAAAAATTTTTTCACTTACGCTTCTATTCTCGCAATCATCAGAGCAGGCAAAGCTTATGTTCCGCTGAATCCTTCTTTTCCGATAGAAAAAAACTTGGAGATCATAAAGGAAAGCGGAATAAAAACTTTATTTATAAATAATACTGACAGAAAAATTTTCAAAGAGCATCCTGACACAGATACTGTTTCTCCTGAACTTATTACCGAAGAAATTACAGACGCTGGAGTAACCGCAAACGTTTCTTCCGCAGCTTACATTCTTTTTACAAGCGGAACAACCGGAAAACCAAAAGGAGTGCTGATCACTCACAAAAATTTACTGAGCTATCTTGAGAACATTCAAAAGCTCGTTAAAATTGAAAAGGGCGATCGTTGCAGTCAAACCTTTGGGCTTACTTTTGACTTGAGTGTGCACGATATTTTCTTTACATGGAAAAACGGGGCTTGTCTTTGCACTCCCGAAGAAAATGAATTGCTCTCCCCTGCTTCCTACATTAAAAATAAAAAACTTACGCATTGGTTCTCCGTTCCATCAACAGGAATTTTAATGGATAAACTAAGGCAGTTGAAAGAAAATAATTTTCCTGATCTGAAAAACGTGTTGTTTTGTGGAGAAGCTTTACGAACTGATCTGGCAAGAAAATTTATGAAAGCTGCTCCAAATGCAGTTTGCTATAATTTATACGGGCCAACAGAAGCGACCATTGCGATTTTTGCTTACAAAATAGAAGAACCAATCAAAGAAAAAAACGGAATTGTTTCTATTGGGAAAATTTTTGCTTGCAACCGTTCTTTCATAACAAAAGAAAGAATAGATTATTTTAACGGAGAATTGTGCCTTAACGGAGCCCAGGTGATTCAAAACTACTTTAATAATTCAGAAGCAGATAAAGCATGTTTTTATGAAGATCACAAAGAAGTGAACTGGTATAAAACTGGTGATACAATAGAAATTGATGAAGAAAATAATTTCTATTTCCTTGGAAGAAAAGACACACAAATAAAATTAAACGGATTCAGAATTGAACTGGAAGAAATTGAGTCTGTGTTACTGAAAGAATCAGGAAACTCAAACACAATTGTTTTTGTGAACGAAAAAAGCGCTTCACCTTTTCTTGTTGCAGCGCTTGAAGGCGAAAAAACAACAGAAAACACCCAACTTCTTGATAAATGCCGGCAGAAATTAGCCCCTTACATGATCCCCCAACAAATCGTATATTTACATACCTTCCCGCTCAATGTAAACGGAAAGGTAGACAGGAAAGCGATCATACAAACCATTACCAATAAATGATAAGGGACGAAGCAAAAAAATTTATTACCGAACAGGCAAAAAAAAGAATGGCCCTGCTTGGGCTCGAAGATCATTCTGTTTCAAATTCCACTGACCTTGTAAAAGAAGGAATTTTTGATTCGCTTTCGTTTGTTGATCTTGTTGCTGATTGCGAAAACGAATTCAACATTCAGATAGATCTTGAAAAATACGAACCCGGCGAGTTTACCAAATTGGGAAAACTGGCTGAGATCATTGAAAATGCAAAAAACAGTTTATAAAAAATTACCGTTTTTTGACCACGATTTAAAAACCATCAGATGAATATCGTAAAGGCAGATATAGATTACCCGCATTTTGAACAGTTAAGTACACTTTTTTTTGAGTATTACCAATATCTGCATTCCTGCAAAGTTCCTTTACATATGGTGGATGGCGGAGAACTCCTCTGGCTTGAATCGCTGAAAAAAAGTTTAAATAAAACTTCTGTGCTGATTGCTGCCGAAAGCAAAGGTTTGTTAGTTGGTTTCGGGCACGGGCAATTAAAACTTTCTCCTGATTATCTGGGAAATTTAAAATTAGGCGTGGTCTCTCATTTTTATCTTGACGAAAAATTAAGAGGAGGAGATGCCGCAAAAAAAATGTTTGAAGAAATGAAAAGATGGTTCAGAGAGAAACATGTGCATTCAATAGAACTACAGGTGGTAAATGAAAACGAAATAGGATCAAAGTTTTGGAAAAAAA
>JACMLS010000543.1 GCA_014379485.1 Bacteroidia bacterium
AGATCAATTCGCCGGAGTCACTGGCAGATTCTGTTTCCGCCAAATTAATTACCGGCATAAAATATTTTGCGTGTGGTTTACTTTTTCTGTTAGTTGTTTTAACCTTGACTTACGGATTTGGAAAACCGGAAGAAAAAAATTCACAAATTAAAATTTAAAAAAATGAAACTAATCCTCACATTTCTTATAGCAATTCTTTCATTAAGCGCAATTGCAAACAACAGCGTTTGTTCATCTGCCTCGCGCCATTCCGTAAATTCTCATATCACCATTTTTATGGCGAAAGGTGGGGATGCGTCGAAAAAAAACAAATTCGATTTCAAAAAATTTTCGAAAAAGAAACTGGATCTGAAAACCGGTCATAAAACAAAAGAAAGAACCACAACTGAAAGAAAAAAAACAGATCCCTGCACAGATCCTTGTTTAGACTTTTTGATCGAAGGTACCTGCGCTTTGATCTGGGCCGGCCTTGACTCAGGAGATCCTGCAATTATTGCCATTACAATTGTTTTAGTAGTGGTCGCAATTGCCGTAGTGTTTATTGCCGGATAAATAAACGAGCATCCTAAAAATATATTTGTTTTTAGGATTCAAGAAAAAAAATTAAAATTCAAAAAAAATGAAAATCATCCTCACATTTTTGATCACTGTTCTTTTTCTGAGCGTAACAGCAAACAACGGTGTTTGTTCATCCGTTTCAGCACAGCACACCAGCTACAATCCCATTCGTTTTAAAACGAAAAGCAACAAAGCCGTTGAAAAGAATAAATTTCATTTCAGGATCTTTTCTAAAAAGAAACTTGAGCTGAAAAACCAAACAAAAAAAAGATCTGCGGTGAGTGATAAGGTTGAGAGAAAAAAAACTCTTTACCAGGATGGTTGCTCAGAAACGATTACAGAAATGGCCTGCTCTTTTATAGCCGACGGCTTCAGTTCCGGCAATCCGTTCATTATTGCTCTTACCATTGCACTACTGATAATGATAGTGATGTTTTTTATAGCCGCAATTTGAATTGAAAATGACAATTAAAAAAATATACAAAAAACTACGCGGGTTCTACGGCCGCATTGTTCCATTCATCTCACTGCTTTCCTGTTTAAACAAAGTGTATTCAGAAGTACCGCAATCACTGGCGTTTACCGGCAACACAGATAAAAACGTGTTTGCGTTTCTAAGAATGGAAGTCAGAAATAAAATTAACGGAAGAAAAAAAGTTGCAGAGAAACTGAATTTTTATTGGGAAGGGAAAATGAAATTCTCTGAAACGAATGCGAGTGGGATTTTTCTTTTGAGCCAATTTGCTTAAAAAAAATTCAGATTCCTTTTGAAGAAAAATGCCTGTTTGAATTTTACGATGAAGAACTGGCGCAGATAATTTCACCCTTTCAGGGTTCAGACCCTCAGGCTGTTTCGGGGTTATCGTAATGGCATCCCTTTGGGATTTGAAATAGATCATACACCAGATAATCCCGAAGGGAGGCCATTACGTTAGCAGAATTGTGGATGAGAAAAAATTTGGTAGTTCAATTTAAATAAATAGTTTCGCCACCTTTTTTATACAAAGTCAATTATTATTATTTACAAACTAAAATTAAATTTATTATGGCAGCCGGCACATTTTCACAGGTACATTTGCAAATTGTTTTTGCAGTTAGAGGAAGGCAAAATCTTTTACACAAAGCATTTAGAGAAGAGATATTTAAATACATGGCAGGAATCATCAAAGAAAAAGGGCAAAAGCCTATTATTGTTAACGGTGTAGAAGACCATGTTCATGTTTTTTTAGGATTAAGGCCCGCAATGCGCATTTCAGATATTGTTCGCGATATTAAAAACAACAGCACCAATTTTATTAATGAAAAGAATTTTCTGAAACAAAAATTTTACTGGCAGGAAGGCTATGGTGTGTTTTCATATTCACACTCACATATTGAGCGGGTCTACAATTACATTCTCAACCAGGAAGCGCATCACAAAAAAAGAACATTCCGCTCTGAGTATATGGAATTGCTTAAAAAATTTGAGATTCCCTTCGAAGAAAAATACCTGTTTGAATTTTACGACGAAGAACTGGGGTAGATAATGCCACCCTTTCAGGGTTCAGACAGACAGTTAGTTTTTCGGGGTTGCCATAATAGCATCCCTTCGGGATTATTGGGCGGATGAACCGCCTCAAAATCCCGAAGGGATGCTATTACGGTAGACGATAATATGCCGGATGTTATTATGATTACACGATGATTATCCCACCACCGGGGGCACATCGTTGCCCGGAGTTTTTATTTCGGGGTCAGGAGTTTTTATTTCAGAGCCTGGATGGATTTCTGTTGAAGCGGAAATTTGTTCTGACGTATTTTCTGTAACTGGGGTTTGTGTTTTTTCTTCTTCTTTCTTTTTAAAGAATTTGCGTTGGAAAACAAAAATTAAGAATACGCCCATTGAAATAGAAAAATCTGCAAAGTTGAAAATGGGAGAGAAAAATTCAAAGTCCGTACCGCCACCTGCCCATTTTGGAAACCAATCTGGAAAAGTACCGCGCCAGAACGGAAGATGAAACATATCAACTACCTCGCCCTCTAAAAAACGGCCGTAACCACCTCCTGCAGGAAATAATGTGGCAATATGATCGTGGGTGCTTGCGTCAAATATTAACCCGTAAAAAGCGCAATCAATTATGTTTCCTACAGCTCCTGCAAAGATCAGTCCCACACAAAAAATATAGCCCCAGTGTTCTTTTTTACGAATAATGTGGCGGATATAAAACACACCAAAAACAGAAGCTATAACGCGAAACAAACTAAGAATTATTTTTCCGTAAGCGCCGCCAAATTCATAGCCAAAAGCCATTCCTTTATTTTCAATGAACCACAACTCAGCGCGGTTTTCACCCTGGGGAGCTTGCGGATAATTGTCTCCTAAAGTGAAATGGGTTTTAATGTAGATCTTAATGAACTGGTCAATAAGACTCCCTTTGCTCACCACGAGAATGGTGAGCAAAGGGAGTCTTATTTTTTTCCAGCGTTCCAAATTTTTGTAAAGAAAAAAGGTTATCAGTGCAAACCCAAAATAACGGGGGCAAAGATAACCTTTTAAAAGTTATTTTTTTTTATTAATTGTTATGCTGGTTTAGTTTAGCATCAATTCCTAAAGTTGCGTGTGGTACAGAGCGCAAACGTTCTTTTGGAATAAGTTTACCAGTAACGCGGCAAATTCCATAAGATTTGTTTTCTATTCTTACCAATGCATTACGCAACGATACAATGTATTTTTCCTGACGAGATGCCAATTGTGCTGTTTCTTCTTTGCTCAATACATCTGAACCA
>JACMLS010000544.1 GCA_014379485.1 Bacteroidia bacterium
AATGGAATCATATCATTGGCTTTTTATGTTTATTTGTTGCAGTATTTTTCTTTTTTAAAAAATAATAGAACGTGAAAGAAGTTAACCAGATCATCACCGATCTAAAACGAAAAATTTTTAAACCCGTTTATTTTTTAAGTGGTGAAGAAGCCTACTATATTGATTTGATCAGTGATTACATTGAAAAAAATGTATTGGACGAAAGCGAACAGGAATTTAATCAAACAATTTTATACGGAAAAGAAACTACGCTTGATGCTGTAATCGGTACTGCAAAAAGATTTCCGATGATGAGTGAGTACCAGGTGGTAATTGTAAAAGAAGCGCAGCATTTAAAAGAATTTATGAGCCGCGGTGGTGGAGCTAAAGGAAAAGATGATGACGACGAAAATTCTGAAAGTGAAAACGAACCCGCAGGTAAAGAAGTAGAAACAGGAGCAAAAGGTGCTTTAATAAATTATTTAGAAAAACCTCAGCCTTCTACCATTTTGGTTTTTTGTCACAAATACAAAAAGCCGGATAAAAGACAAAAGCTCGGAAAACTACTGGTAAAAAATTCTGTTTATTTTGAATCTGATAAAATTCCGGATTACAAAATGGCAGAACACATTGGGAGCCTGATGAAAGAGATGGATATGAAAACGGATGCACGCGTTCCGCAACTGCTTTCTGAATATCTTGGAACTGACCTTGGCAAAGTGGTAATGGAATTGGAAAAACTTTCTATCAACATTCCCAAAGGTACAGAAATTACCATGCAACATATACAAGACAACATTGGTATAAGTAAAGATTACAATGTGTTTGAGTTGCAGGATGCTCTGGGAAGAAAAGATATTTTAAAAGCAAACAAGATCATTCATTATTTTAACGCCAACCCAAAAGAACATTTTATTGGTATGACGCTGGGGTTTTTGTATGGATACTTTTTAAAATTAATGATGGTACATTTCAGTGCAGACAAAAGTAAATTTGGTATTGCAAAAACGCTGGGCCTTCCGCCTTTTGTTGCAGAAGGATATGAACGTGCCTCAAAAAATTATAACGCAGCAAAAATAAAAGCGATCTTTGGTTTTCTGCGCGAAGCTGATTTAAGAAGCAAAGGCATAGATAATTTTGGAACAGAGCACGGAGAATTGCAGCGCGAACTTATTTTTAAAATACTTCACTGATAAAAGAGCGAAGGAAGAGGGAAAGGGACCACTATTGTTTACAGTTATAAATTTAACCATGAGAAAAATAATTACCACATTCGTTTTATTCATTACGTTTCAAAATTGTTTTTGTACAAATAATTTTTCTATGACAGCAAAAACCGACACTACACTTACCGGAAAAATTGTTAAAGAAGCTTTTGTCAATCAAAGGGGAAAAGTTTCTGATAAAATTTTTGATATGTTTTTGGAAAGCAAGGGGAAAAAATATTTTATTAAATTTTGTGAAGGTAAGGTGCTGAGAGAAAAGCTTGAAAAAATTGTGGGCAAAGAAATGCAGTTCCGCGTTGAAATTTGCGAGGGAGAATGGGATAAATGTTCTGAACAGGAAGTACAGAGCCGTGTGGGCGATTATGTAAAAATGCTCGAATTAAAAACTGTTGCCACCGGAGAAAAGCTTTCTTATGCAGATGGCAGCGGAAATGTTTATGTGATAAAAAAAGAAAGCATTGAATACATTCCGGTAAAAAAAGAAAACAGTTCATCAGGTGAATATAGCGGAGGCGAACCTTTATCAAAAAGCATTACGGAAGAAGCATGGACAAAAACCAAAAAAGAATTTGATTCGCTTTTTAAAAACAAAAAAATTCAGATCAAAAACCGTATGATGGGAACCGGATTACTTTCCATAACTAAAAAAGGAAAAGAAACAATTGTTCTGATCGCTAAATCTCCTGAGATGGAAAATCTTGAGAAGAGCCTGAAAAAATTACTGGGACTTTAAAAAATAAATTTCTTCCCTATCTTCGAAGACCAAACTATTAACTGACAACTGATAACATGAATTACTGGCTAATAAAATCAGAACCATCTACCTACAGTTACGAAACGCTTGTAAAAGAAAAATCGACAGCATGGACCGGTGTGCGCAATTACGCAGCAAGAAATAATTTGCGTGCCATGAAAAAAGGCGATCTCTGTTTTTTTTACCACAGTAACGAAGGTTTGTGTATTGTAGGAATTGCAAAGGTGGTGAAAGAAGCATACCAGGACCCCACCAGCGATGACCCGAACTGGGCTTGTGTAGATGTTGCACCACATAAAAAATTCAAAACTCCTGTTACTCTTTCTGAATTAAAAGCTGACACAAGTTTAAAAAACATGCAGTTTGTAAAGATTGGCAGGCTGTCTGTTTCTGTAGTAACCGAAGCAGAGTTTAACAAAGTCTGCAAATTAGGAGGAGTTTAATAGCTACTCTGCCTTAATTTTTGGCAAACAGCATCATTCCGCAGTTTAATTTGCTTTTGACCGGCAATGTTATAAATTTGCTCAATGGCTCCCTCCATAACAGATCTTGAAACAGCAACCTGCAGGTTTTCTAAGCCAGAGCCTGGAATTATTCTTGTACATTTTAAAAGTAAAAGTGTAATTACAGTAGAAGAGCAAGCAGTAAATTTTGCTGCACATCTGAAATTTTCGGGCGGTAAAGCGCATTGTATTTTATACACTGCAGACGAGTTTGTAAACTTTACACCAGAGGCAAGACAACGCTCAAAAGAACTTGAGCCTGAAATTAATTTTCTGGCTGCGGCAGGACTCACAAAAAATCTTGCGTATAAAATTGTGGCAGATTTTTATGTGCGTTTTAATAAACCACAAAAACCTTTCAAAAATTTTAGCGATGAGAAAAAAGCGTTGGAGTGGTTGCGCACTTTTTTGAAGTGAAAACAAATTAATTTTTGGTTTTTCCTTACTATTTAATTTAGAAAGTTCTGAAGCGAAAGAAATTCAGGGAAAACAAATGAATAATAGTCAACTTGATCTTTCAATAAAACTCGCGAAAAGCCTGCAGTTTGGTTTTAACGCCAGGTTAACTTTAGACAGCGTTAATGATTTTATTTCTCAAATGACAGGGGCTCCTCCTGAAATTGTATTGGTTAAAATAGAGTACCCTAATGGTTATAAAAACGATTACTATTATGATTTAAATTTTATCCTGGTTAAAACTGTTTTATGTTATAATGAAGGTGTAAATTTTGAGCTTCGGTTAAATCTTTTGAAAAGTCTTTTAAACGATCCGGGTCGTTTTTCTCACGCAGAAAAAATTAAATACTGGGTTAGAGTTATTTTTGCCGACTTTGACCGGTATATCCAATACAATCCCGTTTGGGAAGAACTTATTTACCTGCTTTTAGCACAGCAAAAACACAAAAAACAACTCATAATTTCTAAACTGATCATTCAGCAATTTTCAAAAAATTTCAGAAAAATAAGTTCTGCAAAAAGATTTGTTATCCTGGAAAAACTAATGCTGAATGCAAGCTTACAAAACGAAATCCGGTTGCTGTTTCTAAAACATGCCAAATTTATCTTGAAGCGACAGTTGATTGTTTTTCATGATTCAATATGCGAACCCGCTCACAAAGAAAAAATAGCCACAGTAATAAATAAAAAGTAAAAAAAAGGGAAATTTACGGAGTTGCTTTTGGACCACCGTGCCCGCCGCCTAACTCACGCTTACGTTTAAACAAAGCATCGCGCAAGCTGTGCCATTGAAGTGAAAACTCAATTCCTCCGTTACCGCGCGTTGCAGTTTTAAACGAAGAAATATTATAATCATAAGAAAATCCAAAGCTAAAACTTGCGTAATCTATAAGCATTTGCGGAATAATTGCATCTCCTGGACGAATATACATTCCCAAACTAATACCGGCTTCGTGTTTAAAGCCTGTGGTTTTAGTTGGGTTTTTAAAACGCAAACGCACAAAAGTTCCGAGGTTGAGTTCTGAAAAAGATGCCTGCTTCATGTAAATCATAGAAGGCATAATGGTGAGCTTTGTTCCTTTAATATCGATTCTTGAAGCGATCTCACCCACTAGGCGCATTGGCAGTTTCTCCTTAGAGTATTTGTAATACTTGAGAAGTGGTTGATTTAAGTGAAAGCCTGCAACGCCTACTTTAAGATCAAAATTATCATCGCGGTCAAAAGCTTTTTCTGTTTTGGTAAACTCCCATTGCAAACCAGCATTTACATCTGCATAACTGAATTGATTAAATGCCAGCACTTCAAAAGATGGAGTGGTGGGGTCGAACTGCTGACCGTTGTATTGATTGCCAAATGTAAGCGCACCGTAATTTGCAGAGCGGATAGCGTAGCCTCCACCAATACCCACACAAATTTTATTTTTAGCGTCTAAGTGCACAATTCCGCTTGCTGAAAGCAGGGCCTGGTTAGCTGAATAAGCAGAGACGCCTGCCTGATCATTAAAAAATCCTACACCCCAACCCATATAAGCTTTTTTTGCAGCTTTTTCTCCAATAACGCCATCTACACAGGCCGCCATTGTTTTGTAAGGGTTAACCATTGCGGTCCATTGGTTACGGTAATTAAGCGTTGCACGCAAATAACCCTCAAACACACCTGTATTGGCGGGATTTAAAAATAAAGGGGCTTCTGTTATCTGGGAGAAATGAATATCCTGAGAAAGCACCGGCTGCGAAATAAACGCCGCTACTATTATTCCGGAAATACAAGCAAGTTTTTTCATTTTTTCAACCCTGCAAAAAATCAAGTTCTTTGTTTTCATAAAATCTTTTCAAAAATCAATTTACCTGATCAGGGTAATGTTTCCGGCACGTTCAACCGATTTTCCTTCTACCAGTGCTTTTAATCTGTAAGCATAAACTCCCATAGGAGCTTCTGTGCCTTGAAATTTGCCATCCCAACCCTGCATTTTATCGTTGGTAGCAAACACTTTTTGTCCCCAGCGGTTAAACACTTCAAACTCTAATTTAGAAACATAAAGTGTTCCGTAAGGATATAAAAGATCATTTAAACCGTCTGCATTGGGAGTAAATGCAGTTGGAACTATCACTTCTCCGGTTAATTCATAAGGCTCTTTCAGTTTAAAATAAGCTACAACATATTCTGTTGTATCAAATGTATAAAGCGTCAAAGTGTCTTGCGAAGGATCTCCTGCTGGAACAGGATTGTTTGCAAAAGTCCAATGATCGAATTTATAATTTGGCCCGGGTATACCAGCAAAGTCCATGTAGACAGGCGCGTAATAACTTCCTACCCAGGGATAGTTACTCGGGATAATGGTATTTACCTTAACCATACCAGAGCCCGGAGGCTGCACATCTACATTCAACGGAAAGGGGGTTACATTGTAGCAACCTTGTATGGCACTATCAATATAAGTACAACGCATTCTGATCATGCTATCCATAAATAAAATTCTGGTATCCCACTGCGCCATTGTACCACCCCATTTTGCAACGTGGGCTGTTCTTTCGGGCTGCAGAAAATTTCTGAAGTAAGTGTGGTGTTCAAGAATACTATCGCACTGTAAAGCTGTATTAATTAAATCTGCATAGCGGTTAATGTACTGAGATTTTACAGTATCATTCTCATCAATTAACTTTTGAAGCATTTGCGGATGCCCCATATTGGGGTCTGTTCCGTTAAACACTGTTGAGTAATCACACGGATCAACATCCCAACTTGTACTGGGTAATCCTGAAAAATTTTCTCCAAGATTGTATACATTGTCCATATCCCACATCCAATATCTCCATTTCTTTTTATTTCCGTTCGGGTTTCTTCCTCTCCACCATGCCGAATTCCAGTTAATAAAATCAGAATTCATTACGTAAGAGTTATACACCATATAATCTATCATAGAACTGATGCTTAATTTACTATCAACATAAGAATAATTGGCAGGTACGCCCATATTATTTCCCATAACATAATTGTAAATATTCACCCATCCTGTATCACTACCATCCTGTATATTCAATCCTCCCCAGAATTTAAGATTATCAATCTGGTTTTCGGGTTGATTGTAGTAATACTCTGTGTAATCTGTGTCAAATTTTTCTCTCAATTCATAAATTCCCCAATAAGCACCATTGGCAAATACAATTACGGGTTGGTATCTTCTACCATCAAGATCAAGATTTTTTCTGAAGGCGTAACTCTGAACAAAAGCATCGCGCATATGGCAACTCGGGTCAGAATCTCCGGGATAGTTGTCTGATGCTCCTGCTTTTAAAATAATATTATCAAAACGATCGCGTGTGCTTACGCCCAATTTAGCATCGTCAAAAAACTGAACCGGATTGGTGTAATTGTATCCGTATTCATCATCTGCTTTAAAATCTATACCTCTCTGGTTAAACGCCCAGGAGTCATTACCATGCTTGTCTGCTTCGCCGTATGTTTCATAAACAAAAGCTTTGCTCTCATCAAAATACTCAAGGTTAGGAGTTGGAACTGTTCCGCTGTTTCCGTTAAGAAGTGTCATTAGCTGATCTCCGCACAATGAAATTACAGGAAAAGTGTAAGCAGATTGATTAATGAAATAAGTATTGGTTTCAATAAAACTTTCAAAGATCTGCGGGTTTGGGCTAAACACTTTTGCACGAATAACGGTAGTAGCAGAAACGGCAAAGGGGCCAATATAAAGTGTTGAACCAACTGTAGGCTCAAATCCGTTTATTGTATAACGTATAGATGCACCAATCTCTGTAGTTGACAATGAAATTGTTTGTGCAGAAGCATAAAAACCCGGAGCTACATTCATAACAGGTTTAGCTGCATAATTATCAAGACCGGTTGCTCCGTTTGTAAGAGTTGGTGTTGGCGCAGTATAAACTTTCCAGGTAGTAGAACCGTTTGGCTGCCTGCCCCAGGAATGATCTTTCTGATGTCTTCTTAAATGCACAGAATCTAAAATTCCGCCCGAACCGTTTGCAAGTACAAACATATCAGGTTTACATTGGGTTAATTTAAAATTTGTATGATAGTTTGTTCCCACAACTGAATCCATTCCAGAACACCAGAAACGCAAAAAACCACCCGCAGGAATGGTGGTACCGGCAGGAACCTGCCATTTGGTAGTGTTGGTAGCGTTATCACTCATGTAATACCCGGCAATATTTGCAGTTGTTGCGCCCGCATTGTAAAGTTCAACCCAATCTGACGTATTTCCGAAATTATCTGCCAAAGCTTTATTGGCACATGAATATTCGTTGATCAAAACCTGAGAGGAACCTGCCATAGTTGCTAAAACGCAAATGGCAGATAGAATTTTCTTTTTCATCGGTTTATTTTAGGTTTTAATAATATTAAAACCCTGCCGGGGCGGGAAGGATTTTTATAATTTTTTTGGTTTAGACGCAATCACAAATCTACTTAATATAATTCAAAGTTCAAATTGTTAAATTCTCTTTTTTTGAGGGTTGAAATCCTTATAAAAACTAAGTCTGGCAGGTGTTCAGAATATACGTAAATTTGCATCTTATCTGTGTAGTATGAGCGATTTTGTAAAGCATGAATGTGGAATAGCAATGGTTAGATTGTTAAAGCCTCTGCAGTATTATCGTGATAAATACGGTTCGAGCCGGTACGGTTTGCATAAATTGTATCTGTTGATGGAAAAAATGGTGAACCGTGGGCAAGACGGTGCGGGGGTTGCTGTAGTGCGTATAGATACACCACCCGGCACAAAATACATTGACCGGCAGCGTTCTGTTGATCCAAAAGCAACTGCAGATATTTTTACAAAAATAAACCAGCATTTTATTGATGCGCAGCTGGCAGATCCTGAAAATTACAAATCTGTTGACTGGCAAAAAGAAAATATTCCGTTTTCGGGAGAACTTTTATTAGGTCATTTACGCTACGGCACTTTCGGTAAAAATTCTATTGAGAGTTGTCATCCGTTCTTAAAACAGAATAACTGGAAAACCAGGAATCTTGTTGTGGCCGGAAATTTTAACCTTACCAATGTTGATGAATTATTTAAACACCTGGTAGATCTTGGCCAGCACCCGCGCGAAAAATCTGATACGGTTACAGTGATGGAAAAGATCGGTCACTTTCTTGACGTGGAGAATGAAAAATTATTCAGGATCTTTAAATTGCAGGGCTTTAAAAAAAATGAAATTTCTGATCTTATTGCAAAAGAAATGGATGTGGCTGCTATTCTGAAAGAGGCCAGTAAAAAATGGGACGGTGGATATGTAATGGCAGGAATGATGGGCCATGGAGATGCTTTTGTGTTAAGAGATCCGAATGGTATACGACCTGCGTTTTATTACCAGGATGATGAGGTGGTGGTGGTTGCTTCTGAGCGACCTGTAATTCAAACCGTTTTTAATGTTGCCATTGAAGATGTAAAAGAACTGGAAAGAGGAAGTTCAATCATCATAAAAAAAGACGGAACTGTTTTATTGCCACAAATAAAAAAACAACGCGAAAAAAAACAATGCTCTTTTGAACGTATTTATTTTTCGAGAGGAAACGATGCAGGCATTTATCGCGAAAGACAAGCACTTGGAAAATTTCTTGTTCCCTCTGTTTTAAAAGCTGTTGATTATGATCTGCGCAACACGGTTTTCTCTTACATACC
>JACMLS010000545.1 GCA_014379485.1 Bacteroidia bacterium
CATTTTAAGTGAAGCATTTACCAATGCGCAGATCTTTGAATGTGAGGACGGAGAAGATGCGCTTGTAAGAATAAAAGCTGCACAACCTGAAATTTCTATATTGGATATTAATATGCCAATTGTAAACGGCCTTGATGTTTGCAAAGCGGTGCTGAATGAGAATTTAAACACACGCGTTATCATTCTTACCATGCACAGCGAAAAAGAAGTGATAAAAAAAGCAATGATGTATGGCGCCTGGGGATATATTTTAAAAGACAACGCTGTACAGGAAATTGTAGAATGTATAAACGAAGTAATTGGAAATAAAAAATACGTAGGCGCAGCAACACGCCCGTATTACTCCGAAATAAATAGTGAGGATAAGAAAAAGACAGCGATCATGGAACTGCTCGGTAATTTAAGTCAGGCAGAATTAAAAACTCTAAAACTTGTAAGCCAAAACCGCACATCAAAAGAAATTGCAGAATTATTATTTCTCTCTGAAAAAACAGTTGAAAATTACCGTTCACGCATCTGCCAGAAATTAGCTCTGCCGGCAAGGAATAATAGTTTGCTCTTGTGGATAAGTGAGAACCGTGAATTTCTGAAAGTGATGAGTGAGTTTTAAGGGACGGGTGAGCGGATGTTTTTTTATGGCAATTGGAGTTTTTCGGTTGAAAATCCGGAAGAGTTTGGATACAATAAACCTGAATTTCTACTTTTAATCTGAGTAAAAAATAAAGAAATGAAAGCACGCTGGATTTATTTTGACATTCCTTATTCTGAAAGCGCTGACAAAATGCGTGGCCTTTTAGGGTTTGAAGACGAAAAAAAAATTTCTGTAATCAATTCAGATGGGTGTCGTGATATTCCTGAAACAATTTTGAAACTGGAAAACCTTGCAGTAGAAAAAGGAGTTTTAATTGACACCTCAATTGTGTTGGTTTATCCGCATGATGACCGGCATGGCCTTGCATGGCCGGTAAAAGAACAATCAGAAAAAAAAGGCTGGCAATTCTCAAGGCAAATTCCCGCAGACTTTTATCCTCCGGCTGAAGACCTGATTTTATATTCTTCTTTCGATGACGGGAGCCAGGAAATGCATTTTGATATATCAGGCGCGCAGCAGAAAATCATGAACCTGAATGCAGCAGCAAGAGATGAATTTTCTGAAGGAGATATGTTGCCTGTTATGGGAAAGTTACGGCATGCACTTCGCGTTTCGGTAAGAAATTTAGGGTGGGCATCTCCGTTAACAGTATATACTTTAAGAAATCTTCTTACAGCATTTAACGCAACCGGCAATTACGAAAACCAGAATGAAGGAATATTTCTGATAAAACAATTGATTCACGCATTTACGGATTCTCCTCCAACGGCTGAAGCCTGGAGCGATTCAATGAACCTGATTGAAGAATTGGCGGTTTTATTAGAAGGTACCGGAAATCCGGAACTTGCAATTGTCGTTCGCAGCCTTACTGTTTTTATTATTTAATTGATAAAGAATTTTAAGGGACGAGTTAGAGGAGCGAAGGACAAGGGGAAAGAATCACTCTTTACTTTTCACCCGCCCCTCGTCCTTCCTCCCTATTAACTCTCATCGGCATTCTCTTCCAATAAATTAAACTTCTCCAAAGCCACTCAAGCGGCCCCATTGTAAAAAACCTGAGCCATACAACAGAAAAAATTATTTGAAAGAGCCAGATAGCAAAAATAAAATACCACAATTCATATCGAGAAAATTTTCCGGCCATTCCAAATCCATAGCCGAAGAAAATAAATGTAGTGATGAATGATTGCATTAAATAATTGGTGAAAGCCATTCTGCCGACAGCGGCAAGTATTTTTTGGACTCCTTTCATCCAACCTGAAACGCAGATGAGCATAAATAGCCCAACATAGCCAAGAGTGAGAATAACACGAGGCAACTGCTCAAACGTAAAAGCGCTTACATACCATTTTTCGAAATAAATTTTTACGAAGGCAGCGCGCACATAAAAAGCGTTGGTGGCGCAATAAGAAAGTGGCAAACCAATTCCGAGGCCCAAAAACATGAGCCACAAATAAGCTTTTTTGTTTAGCCTTCCTGAAAAAACTCCGAGTTTAAAAAGCGCCATGCCTAACATAATGGTTGCAAAACTTTCCCAGGCGCCTTTATAAAAACCTGTTGTTTCTATTTCAATTGTTTCTGGCATCAGTTCTTCAAAAACGGTTCCGTAACCGGAACGCATTGTGTTGAATTTTTTTTCTGCCTCAGTTTTAATTTCTGCCTTGCGCTCTTTTGTAAAAGGAAAATTTCTTGCAACAAGGTCTTCCCATATTTTCCTTTCGGCTTTTTGCTCTTCGCTTATTTTTTTTCCTTGTTTAACGAGGGTTTCTGTTTGCAGCCACACTTTGCGGTGTTCCTGGTTTTCTAAAAATATGAGTCCCTGCCCGAGCGAATATAAACTCAGTATAAGAAGGCTCATGATGATAAGTCCCCTTGGTTTCATTGTTCTGAAAGCAAAGAGCAAAATTCCGCAAAAAGCGTAGAGGTATAAAACATCTGATGTAAATAAGAGTAAATAAGAATTGATCAATCCGAATAAGAGCAGCCACAGCATTCTTCTTATGTATGCGTCTGCAACAGGCAAAGAATTTTCACCTGCTTTTTTTTCTGTAAATAAAATTATTCCTGCTCCGAAGAGAAGTCCGAAAAGAGCTCTCATTTTTCCACTAAAAAAAACAGTTCCCCAAAACCAGGATTGAAAATCAGGTCCTTTTATTCCCTCTGTCAGCGGAGAATAGTCAGCATAATTTCCAAGCGCAAGTACCGGAATATTCATAGTCAAAATTCCGAGCAGCGCAACTCCCCGCAAAACATCAAGGTAAATTATTCTTTCCGAAGAATTAGTATGTTCGTTTATTTCCAATTAAATTTATTTATGCTTTATACTCACTCGTCACTTGCTCTCGTCCCTTGTAATTTTCATAGGCATTCTCTTCCAGTAAATTAAGCTTCTCCAAAGCCACTCAAGCGGCCCCATAGTGAAAAACTTAAGCCACATAACAGAAAAAATTATTTGAAAGATCCAAACGCCAAGTACAACGTATAGCAATTCGTATCGCTGCAATTTTGCAAACATTCCAAAACCGTATCCGAAAAAAATAAATGTGCAGATGAGCGATTGCATTAAATAATTTGTAAATGCCATTCTTCCAACCTTTGCCATTATATTCTGAAAACCTTTTAACCAACCGGAAACGCCTATAAGCATAACCAGGCCAATGTAACCGAGCATGATCATAATACGCGAAATTTGTTCAAAGGGATTTATGCTCATCCATCTGTTATCAATATAAAATTCAATATAATTAGTAGAGATTGTGTTTGACCAAGCAACCCAATATGCCAATGGCAATCCTATTCCAATACCAATTGCAATGAGCCACAAATAAACTTTTTTCTTGAGCTTGCCGGAAAAAAGTCCCATTTTGTAAAGAGCCATTCCGAGTAAAATAGCAGAGAAGCTTTCCCAACAATCAACATAAAAACCTATTGTGTGGCTTTCTGTAACCAGTGGCCATACTCCTTCCATAACGCTTCCGTAACCTGACCTTGCAATTTTAATTTGTTCGTTGGCTTTGGCATTTACATCATCCATTATTTTTTTAGGATAAGGATAGGTATAGTCTACAACGTTCTGCCACTCTTCGCGCTGTTCAAGTTGTTCTTTAGTTAATTTTTTTCCTTGCTTTAATAAAGTTTCTGTCTGGAGAAAATTTGCTCTTTTTTCTTTGCTCCCCATAAATCCCTGGCAGGATAAATACGCCATGATCACAAAAAAAACGCTGAATATAATTATGAGTCCCCGCGGTTTCATTCTTCTGAAAGCGAACAGCAACATTCCACACAATGCATATTCGTATAAAATATCTCCTGTCCACAAAATCAGATACGAATCAACCAAACCAAAAAAAAGCAGCCACAACATTCTTCTGAAATATGCATCGGCACGGGGTAAAGAATTTTTTTCGGAATTATTTTTGTCCATGAACAATAAAATTCCTGCGCCAAACAACAGCGTAAAAATTCCACGCATTTTGCCGTTAAAAAAAACAAAGCTCCAGAACCATGTATAATAATTTGCGCTTCCGGCTTTATCAAGAACAGGATTATAGCCCGAAAAATAAGTGCTCATTCCAAAGCTTGGAATGTTGATCATCAGAATTCCCAATATGGCAATTCCGCGTAAAACATCTAAATAAATAATTCTGGAATTTGAAGATGTGTTAGAAATTTCCTGAGATAAAGTTTCTGCCATAAAATTTCCATCGGGTTTCGGATAAAGATAACGATAAAAAATAAAAAGGATACACGGAAAATGGGGAATAGGGGAGAGGCAATAGTCAATAGGGAATCTCAACCCAGGTTTTCATCAGGCGCCCCTCGTCCCTTTATCCCACTCATCAAAATACTTAACGAAGATCTTGGAAATGTTTTTTGCATCGTCTAAACCCCGGTGATGTGTTCCGTCTAAAGAAAATTTTTCTTTCTGAAGCGCGGATTTCATTCCGATTGGTTTTATGTTTTTGATCTTGCCGTATTGATGTTTAAGACTGATGTGGTGGTGCAGCCAGTCTGTGTTTAATTTGTGAAGTTTGCAATCGTTCTCAAACTGAACACGGTCATAAAATCCCCAGGAACATAGAATAAATTCTTCGCCAAAATTTTTTATCCAGTTTTGAAATTGTTGCAAGGCATCTGGAAACATAGGCGCAAAATCTACCAGCTCCTGCGTAATAGAAGTTAAGTCTATACAAAACGCCGAAAGTTTAGGATGAACTTTTGGTTGTACAAAAAGATCAATTTCACCAAGCAGGTTTTTATTCTGATCAATACAAACAGCGCCTATCTCAATAATTTCGTTGGGAGATTGCTCACGTTTCAATTGCGGCAGAATGGCCGATCTTTCCCAGCAGGTGGCTTCGAGGTCTACAATAATATAATTCATAAGAGAATTGTATTCAAAAAACTTTTTCGGAACAATTTATTCCGCAGCCTTCACGATTTTAACGCTCACCACTTCCTTTTCATTCGTAAAACGAACAAGGTAAATTCCTTTCTCATAATTTTCTCCGAAAGAAAATTTATTTGCTTTAGAAATTCCATTAAAATTTTCTACCAGTTTTCCGGCATAGTCATAAACTGCAACCGAAGAATAATTTTCATTGGTAACAAAAGAAAAACCAGAAGGAGAAGGATTTGGAAACACAGAAACGTTTTTTGTTTGGAACGAATGATTTTTTACCGCAAGTGCTGAACAGGCTGTCTCATCAATTACAAAGTTGGCAGGAAACCCGGTAAGGCTTGAGCCTGCAATTCTTCCGTTAAAATTCGGGTCAAGGTCAACAGAAATATCAACGTAATTACAATTTGCACCAATACTGTCTGGCCTGTTGATGGTGCCTAAATATTGATTGTAAGATCTTACGCAATAAATTTTTCCATCGTTTGATAATTGCATGCCGCGAATATCAGAACCTACGTTCAGATTTATTTGTGTGGCCATTACAGCAGCTGAATTTCCGGCGCTGAGATCAAATTGCATAAGCGTTGCAGCGCCGCCGCTTTGTCCGTAATTACTTATATAAACTAAATTTCCACCCGGAGAAAATTCCAAACCATAAGCGTGGTCTGGAAGTGAAAGAAAAACAGGATTAGAAACTACGCCCGTTGTAGAATTAAAATCAAAGATTTCACCTGAGTCCTGGTAGCCGATTGCTACGCCCAGTTTTGTTCCGCAACCATTAAATTTCATCTGACCGTATGTGTTAAACGGCACCCCTGTAGTGTGCGGACTTCCCACAGAACTTACAACCGGATTCATAAGGCCTGCAGAAGTTAATTTATACGCGTAAAAATCTGAATTACCCCATTCATGAACCATTATCCAATAATCATTAGTGGCCGGATCTTTTACAGCGGCTAATTTTTCTGTTACTGGAGTAAGTACTGCAAAGTTTTTTGTTGTAACATCGCCAAGGCCGCTGTTTAATGACATGTCAACAACAGAATATTTAAAACCATCTGCGCCGCCCATTGCGTCTGTGGTAAAAACGTAATAGATGTTTGCACTGCCGGGTTGCGGAACAATTAATGCTGCTTGTGTAGAAGAAGAATCTCCGAGTAAACCAGAACCGTTGGGCATAATGGTTCCGTTTTTATCCCACACAAAAACACCGTTGGTATAAAATAAAAGGGCACCGGTTGCAGCGTTTGAAATAGAAGAGCAACCCTCTCCGGTTCCAACCTGGCTGCCAATTACATTGGGAACTCCGGTTGAAAAATTCATCCCTAGATTAAGGCCGAATTGCCAGTTGTCAGCCTCGCGTTGTGCGAAACCACTGAATGCACAAAAAGCAATTAAAATACTGAGTAAATTTTTTTTCATGAGGAATGGATTTTATGTAAAATTGTTAAGCGGGGGAGAATTATACCCAAATTTAATAAGATCCGTTTTAAAAAACAATAGGTTATTTCACCAATTCGCCTTTTAATTTCATCAATTCTGTTTCGGCAACTTTGGCATCATATCTTGCCTGTACTAACCTTGCCATTGCGTCTTCGTAACTTTTTTGCGCTTCTTTTATTTCAAGCGTAGTGGCTTCTCCCAACCTGAAACGCTCTAATGAAACCTGTGCATTTTCTTTGGCGAGTTGAGTGGTCTCTTCTTCAAGTTTCAGCAATTCAAGCGCGGCAGAATAATTTTTGTAATACAACTGTACTGACGATTCTATTTCTGTTTTTTTATCATCGAACATTAGTTTGGAATCAAGAACAGATATTTTTGCGTTACTTGTATTTCTGTTGTGGTTAAATCCGCTAAAAATATTCCACGACGCAGTAATTCCTGTGTTCCAGCCAAGGTTGCGGCTAAATAAAAGCAAGCCGGCCTGGTTGGTTGTTTTTGCAAAATTATAGTTGGCAACAAAACCAATCTTCGGATAATAAAATGATCGTGTTTCTTTTAAGGTAAATTCATTCATTGAAATATTTTTTTTATAATATAGCAATGAAGTGTTCTGACTTACTGCTTTATTTTTCATTTCATCAAGCGCAAGCGTTTCGTTTATTTTAATTTCATCCTCTACATCAAATTCCGTTTCAGATTTTTGAATGAGTAACTGATTTAATTTTATTTTCAGTACGCTTAAATTTGCATTGAGTTTTAGTTTAACTGAGCGTTGCGCATTGCGGTCTACCTGTGCCTGCAAAAGATCTGTTTTAGCTGATTTGCCGATTTTCCATTTTGTTTCTGAGATTTTTACCCTTTCGTTGTAAATGGCCAAAGTACTGTCTGCTGCAAGAATAAGTTGTTTTTGCCGTACAACATCGTAATAAATTTCTATTACCTGTACCAATGTGTTCTCTATCTGCATTTTTGCGTTTGCCTCTCCCATGCCGTTCAGATCTTTGAGTTTATTATACGTGGCAAACATTTTCATCCCATCAAACAAAATCCAGTTCAAAGCAACACCTGTAGAAGTGCTTTGAGATTGCGCGCCTTTTTTATTTACAGAGCCACCGTTATTAAACTCCTGTTTGGTATCGTTGCTCGAAAAACTCATTGCAGAATTTATAGTTACATCAGGTAAAAACCCTGCGTTTCCTCTGGTAACATTATTTTTTGCAATGGCCGATTCGTTTTTTGCAATGGTAATGGAATAATTGTTTTTTAGTGCAATCTCAATCGCTTTCTCCAAAGTAAGTTTATCCTGTGCAGCAAATAGCAGTGGAAAAAGAAAAATTAATTTTATGAAACTGAATTTTTTCATTTGTGATGTGATTTTCAGGGAGTTTTTTCCCATTTAATAACCGGGTCAGATTCTGTTTCTTTTTTTGCTCTTGACAAATAGGAATACATTGCCGGAATTACGTAAAGTGTAAGAATAAGAGAAAGCAAAACTCCTCCTACTACAACAATTCCCATTCCCATTCTGCTTTTAGAGCCTGCACCTAATGCCAATGCAATTGGTAGTGCCCCCAATGCGGTTGCAATACTTGTCATAAGAATTGGGCGGAGACGCATTGCGGCAGCTTCATGTATTGCATCCATTTTAGTTTTGCCCTGCTCTTTTAATTGATTTGCAAATTCCACTATAAGAATTCCGTTTTTTGTTACCAATCCAATGAGCATGATAATACCAATCTGACTGAAAATATTTAGGGTTTGATTAAAATACCAGAGAGAAAGCAAGGCTCCTGCAATGGCAAGCGGAACAGTGAGCATAATAATGAAGGGATCTCTGAAACTTTCAAACTGAGCCGCAAGCACAAGGTAGATCAGAAGCAGTGCAAGTAAAAAAGCAAAAAGCACACTCGAAGAACTTTCTGAAAAATCGCGCGAAGCACCCGTAAGTGCAGTAGAAAATGAATCATCTAAAACTGTTGAAGCAACTTTTTTCATCTCTGCAATTCCATCTCCAATAGTTTTTCCGGGTGCCAGTCCGGCAGAAACTGTTGCAGACATATAACGGTTGTAATGATAAAGCTGCGGCGGATTACTTTGTTCAACAGACCTGATCACGTTGTCAAGTTGTATCAAAGCGCCTTTGTCATTTCTTACGTAAACCATTTTCATATCCTCAGGCGAATCGCGGTTTTCTCTTCCAACCTGTCCTATAACCTGGTATTGTTTTCCGTTCATTGAAAAATAACCGAAGCGCTGGCCGCTATAAGCCAATTGCATGGTTTGCGCAATGTCATTAACAGAAAGTCCGAGCGCAGAAGCTTTTTCCCTGTCAATTTCAATAGAAACTTCGGGACGATTGAATTTTAAATTTACGTCTACGTTTTGCAACACTGAGCTCTTGCTTGCTTCTTCAACAAATTTTGGAAGCACTTCTTTGAGTTTTTCAAAATTGGGAGCTTGTATTACTATTTGTACGGGTTGAGTTCCTTTAGGTCCACCACCACCGCCTGTTGTAATAGATTGTTCCTGGATCACAAAAGTTTTTGCATCAGGAAAAGTACTTGCCATTCTGTTCAGGTAATTTGCAAGTTGTTGTTGGGTACGTTGGCGCTGATCCGGATCTTTTAATGCAAGACGTACCATTCCGGTGTTTACTGAACCCGCACCTGTAAATCCGGGCGCTGTAACAGTTAGACAAACTTTTTTTTCAGGAACAGAATCGTTGATGAACTGCGCTAATTTTTTCATAAAATTATCCGTGTATTCAAACGAAGCGCCTTCGGGAGCAGTTACCTGGATTCTTAACCAGCTGCGATCTTCCAGGGGAGAAAGTTCTGAAGGGATCAAAGAGTTCAGCAAAAAAATAAGTCCGGTACAACTGATTACAATAGCAATCGCCATCCACCTGTTCTTCATAAATTTTGCAAGTGAGTTCCGGTAACCCTTTTCAAGATTTCTGAAAAAAGGTTCGGTCTTTTCGTAAAAGAGGTTTCGTTTTTTCTTTTTGCGAATGAGAAAAGCATTCAGCATAGGAGTAAGTGTGAGCGAAACAAATGCAGAAATTAAAACAGCGCCGGCAATTACTATTCCGAATTCCCTGAACAACCTTCCCACAAAACCTTCAATAAACATTACCGGAAGAAAAACAACGGCAAGTGTTACCGAAGTTGAAATTACCGCAAAGAAAATTTCTGAAGAACCTTTTAAAGCCGCTTCCATAGGGCTCATGCCTTCTTCTATTTTTTTGTAAATATTTTCTGTTACCACAATTCCATCATCAACAACCAAACCCGTTGCAAGTACAATGGCAAGCAGTGTAAGTACGTTCACAGAAAACCCGAAATAGTACATAAGAAAAAATGCGCCTATAAGCGAAACCGGAATGTCTATCAGCGGGCGAAATGCAACCAACCAATCGCGGAAGAAGAGAAAAATAATAAGGATCACAAGCACAATTGCTATAAGAATTGTTTCTCCTACCTCTGTAACAGAAAGTTTAATAAAGCGCGTATTATCAAGCGCAATATTGAGTGTGTAATCTGCAGGCAGTTCTTTTTTTATCTGCTCAAAGCGCTTATAGAATTCTTTTGAAATATCAATGTAGTTGGAACCTGGCTGAGGAACAACCCCGAGACCGATCATCGGAACATTTGATTCGCGCAAAACGGTTTCTTCTGTTTCTGGACCAAGTTCGGCGTATCCTATTTGTTCAAGACGAATAATTCTTTCGTTGTCGTTTTTAATAATGAGATTATTAAATTCTTTTGCATCTTTTAATTTTCCGCTGGTAACAATGGTCATTTCAGTATTGTCGCCAGAAATTTTTCCGGCAGGCAACTCTACGTTCTCTCTTGTAATTGCGTTCTGAACATCAAGCGGCGTTAAACTGAATGCGGCAAGCTTTGCCGGATCCATCCAGATGCGCATTGAATATTTTTTTTGTCCCCATACCTGTATCGTACTTACTCCTGGAATTGTAATTAAGCGTTGCGCTAAAACATTTTCTGCGTAATCACTTATTTCCATGTGGCTGCGGCTGTCGCTTCTCACCGTCATGGCAATAATTGCATCAGAACTTGCGTCTGATTTTGTAACAGTAGGCAAACCGTCTATATCTCTTGGCAACTGCCTTACTGTTTGCGAAACTTTATCGCGCACATCGTTAGCAGCCTTTTCCATGTTCACACTAATATCAAATTCAATAGTAATGCTGCTCGAGCCTTGTGCACTGGTAGATGAAATAGAACGGATGCCTTCAATTCCGTTAATAGATTTTTCAAGCGGTTCTGTTATCTGCGATTCAATAATATCAGAATTTGCGCCAACGTAATTTGTTTTTACAGTAATTACCGGCGGATCAATTGATGGATACTCACGTACTCCCAAAAATTTATACCCGATTACACCAAAAAGAATAATACTGAAATTCACTACTATTGAAAGTACCGGCCTGCGAATAAATATGTGTGAGAATGTGCTCATTTATTTTACCGAGACAATCTTTAGGTTGCTTCCTTTTTTAATTTGCATAATTCCGGTTGTAATTACACTGTCGCCTGCGCTTAATCCTTCCATTACCTGCACCCTGTTCTCTGTTCTCAGTCCTGCAACAATTTTTACTTCTTCTGCAAGTCCGTTTTTGCTGATAAAAACTTTATGGCCTTTAAGAACCGGAATTACTGCTTCTGATGGGATCATGATACTGTTTTCTGAAGCCTTCATTACCATTTCAATTTTTGCGAAAGCTCCTGGCAGAATTTTTCTGTTTTTGTTTTCACATAAGGCTCTTGCTTTTATTGTGCGTGTAGCTACATCAATTCCCGGCTCTACGGCAATAATTTTTGCTTCAAGCGTTTCGTTGTTTCCTTCAACAGAAAAACGAATTGTATTTCCTTTTAAAACCAAAGCCGCATATCTTTCAGGAATAGAAAAATCTATTTTAACCGGATCAAGTTGTTGTATGGTGGCAATTTTTACTGCGGATGTAACATAACTTCCTTCGCTTACATTTTTAAGTCCTATGGTTCCTGAGAACGGAGCGCGGATCTCGGTTTCTGCAATTTGTGCCTGCATCATTTCAATATCTGCGCGGATAGAATATAACACGTTAACAGACGATTCATATTCTTCTTTGCTGATTCCGTTAATATCCAGTAATTTTTTTTGTCTCGCTTCTTTTTCTTTTGCAAGATCTTCCTGCGATTTTAATTTTTTTAGTTCTGCCTGTAAGCCTGCGTCGTTTATTTTTACAAGCAAATCGCCTTTTGAAACTGAATTTCCTTCTGTAAAATTAATTTTAATGATCTTGCCACCTCTTTCCGTATTCAGGTCTGCTTCTTCATTGGGCAATACCGTTCCGCTGGCATATAACCTGTTCTCAAGGGTTTCTGATTTTACAACATACACTGTAACTACAGCGGGCTTGTTGTTTCCTGCTTTTGAATCTTTAGGCTTCTGCTCTTCAGGTTTGGCAAGTAAAAAGATCTTGATGAGCGCAAGAATTCCCACGATCACCAGGATAATAAAAACGGTTTTAAATTTTTTCATTTCTTTTTTGAAGAAGTTTTATAATTGATCGTTACTTTGGTTTTTGGCTCTGAGTTCAGGTTAAAATAAATAGTTTCCAGTGCGGCATAAAAACCAGCCTTTTTTTCTTTACTCATTCCCACCAGTATTTTTTCGTTCAGTTCTTGCGTTGCTTTTTTTATTTTCGGAACAATACGTTTTGCTTTTTCTGTAAGTTTTATGGAGTGTTCCCTTCTGTCAGTGGCACATACTGTGCGGATGATATATCCTTTTTCAGAAAGATGATCCATAATGCGCACCATAGATGCCTTGTCAATAAGCAACTGTTCTGAAATATATTTTTGCGAACAGTTTTTGTCGCAACCATCCAATAAAATTAAAACAGAATAGTGCCTGTCAATATCAAGACGTTCCAGTTTTTTATTGAGTGCCCCGTAATACATGCGCGCAAGTATGGCCATGTGCCTTCCTATAGGAAACTGATCTGAAGTTATGTTTTTTTGCCTTTCCATTTTATGAGACAGCAAATATAGTTGTTTTTGCAGATAGTTTGCAATACGAACTAATTTAGAGCGGTATAATAAAGGAAATTGGCAAAAGCAAACATCCGGAAGTATGGAAACAGAAGAAACCCTTCCGATTTGATAGTCGCTCTTCAGGTCTGACAGGGTCTTTTTGTTTTCCTTTCCTGGTTTTTAAGTATATATTCCTTTCAAATAATTCCTTAAGTTTGATTGGTTTTTTGCGGGCCGGTGTTTGGGCGGTAAAAAACAGAAATTATTGCTTTAAAAATAAACGTTGTGAAGAAAGGCCTGGTACTTATAATTGACGACGAAGAAAAAATCCGGAATCTTTTTGGCCGGATCATCAGTTCAGAAGGTTTTGAGGTGCTTGAATCTGCAGACTGCAAATCGGGTTTAAAAAAACTTGAACAAAACAATGTTGATGTAGTGCTTTGCGATGTAAAGCTGCCTGATGGAAATGGGGTGGAACTGACATCTAAGATCAAATCAATTTATCCTTTAACAGAAGTAATTCTTCTCACCGCCTATGGCAATATTCCGGATGGGGTGCAGGCCATAAAAAACGGAGCTTTCGATTATATTACCAAAGGAGATGATAATGAAAAGATCATTCCCTTACTTTTTCGTGCCCATGAAAAAGTTCAACTGAAAAAGCGTGTAAAAGATCTTGAGAAAAAAGTGAGTCAAAAATTTTCTTTCGATTCTATCATCGGTAGATCAAAAAATATTGCTGAGGTAATTGAATTGGCAAAAAGTGTGGCGCCTACAGATACAACTGTTTTACTGCTGGGCGAAACAGGAACAGGAAAAGAAGTTTTTGCGCAAGCCATTCACCAGGGAAGTGAACGCGCCGCCAAAAATTTTGTAGCACTTAATTGCAGCACTTTCAGCAAAGATATTATTGAAAGTGAATTGTTCGGACATAAACAAGGCGCTTTTACCGGTGCAATTAAAGAGAAACGGGGTTTGCTGGAAGAAGCAAACGGAGGAACACTTTTTTTAGATGAGATTGGCGAAATGCATTTTGAACTGCAGGCCAAATTACTGAGGGTTTTAGAGACGAATGAGTTTATAAAACTTGGTGATACAAAAACCACTAAAGTAAATTTCAGACTTATTGCAGCTACTAACCGCGATCTTAAAAAAGAAAGCGAAGAAAATCACTTTCGTTCAGATCTTTACTATCGCTTAAATGTTTTTCAGATTCAATTGCCTGCACTAAGAGAAAGAGTAAAAGATATTGCGCCCCTTACAAGTTTTTTCGTAGAGCAGTTTTGCGCCAAAACAAATAAAAAACCCATGAAAACCGGAAGCGGCTATTTGCAGTTGTTAGAAAAATATGACTGGCCCGGTAATATCCGCGAACTTAAAAATGTAATTGAGCGCAGTGTAATTTTATCTAAAAACGAAGTACTCACAGAATCGGTTTTACCATTTGAGTTACAACACCAGGCAGAAAAAAGCAATAGCGCTGTTTCTCCTTTTGCAATGACTAATGTAGAAAAACAACACATTCAAAAAGTGCTGGCTTACACAAAAGGCAATAAAGCAGAGACTGCGCGCTTGCTTGAAATTGGCATTGCAACACTATACCGTAAAATAGAAGAATACGGCATAAATTAACCAGCCTCATACTGATAAAGCCCTATCGTTTTGATAGGCTTTTTATTTTCCCCGGAATTTTCATTCCCCGTTCAATCATCAATCAAACAGCGTTTTAACCTTTATTTACGCCTGTGGAATGCCATTTGCCTATAAGACTTGCAAATAAAAAAGCAGGTTATGAAAAAATTTAATTCCATACTAAGCGCAATTCTGTTGTTCGGTATGGGCCTTATTTATGCTCAGAACGGAAACAAAGGAATTTACAAAAGTCTTGATGATTTTTTGAAAGGAAAAGTTACCCATTCAGGAAAGCATACGCACATTAAACTTCATGAAAC
>JACMLS010000546.1 GCA_014379485.1 Bacteroidia bacterium
TGCAAAAATTCTCAATAAAATATGCGGCAATAAGAATTGCATCATTCTCGCGCTCACGCAAAGGGGGTAATTCAATCGTTAAACCGTACAGGCGATAGTACAGGTCTTCTCTGAAATTTCCTTTCTTTACTTCTTCACTTAAATTTTTGTTTGTTGCAGCAATAATTCTGCAATCTGTTTTTATAAGTTTATCACCACCCACGCGCGTTAATTCTTTCTCCTGTAGTACGCGCAAAAGTTTTGCCTGTAAGCTCAGGTCTATTTCACCTATCTCGTCCAAAAAAATTGTTCCTCCTTTTGCCTGTTCAAATTTTCCGACACGCAAGCCAAGCGCCCCTGTAAAAGAACCTTTTTCGTGGCCAAAGAGTTCGCTCTCTGCCAGCTCTCGTGGAATAGCGGCCATGTTCACTGTAACCAAAGGCTCTTTGCTGCGCGATGAATTAAAATGAATTGATTTTGCAACCAGCTCTTTGCCGGTTCCGGTCTCACCTGTAATTAAAACGGTAATGTTGGTTGCTGCTGCCTTTTCCATAAGGCCAAAGATCTTTTTTACAGCTTCACTTTTTCCAATAATGGCTTTATCTAAACTATACTTTTTTCCAACCTCTTTTTCAAGACGTTGCAATTGTTTTTTAAGCGTTCTGTTCTTTAAAATATTATTGAGTGTATTAATAAAACGCTCTTTTGTATCGGGAGTTTTTGTAAGATAGTCATATGCCCCTGCCTTTATAAGCTCAAGTGCAGGTTCAATTTTATCCTGGTTAGATACAATGAGCACTTCAATATCGGGGTTGTATTGTTTAATCTGTTGAAATACTTTAAAGGCATCTCCATCCGGCAAAAAATAATCAAGAGAAACCACATCCGGATTTTCATTCAGTGCTTTCAGAAAATCTTTTACAGTTGAAAAACTTTTTACCTCAAAATCAGGATTCATGTTGGCCATGTGCACAAGGAGTTCCCTGTACCAGTCATCGTCTTCTACAATGTATATTTTAAACTTCTCTCCGTTCTCCATGGTAAATTATCTTACATTAAAAATTAAATATCTTTTCTTACAGTTACACTTTGGTTCCTGCGTTCATAAAACCTTTTTCAAGAATTCCCGGCAAGTCATTTACATCAAAAGGTTTTGCCAGATAGCTCGCTGCTCCGAATTTATAACCCATTTCAAAAAGTTCGTTTTTGGTTAAACGGGTCATTAAAATTATGGGAGCTTGTATGGCTACCAACCGGGAGTTGATCAGGTTCATAAACTCCAGCCCGTTAATTTCCGGCATAATAATATCTAATAAGATCAGGTCCGGCTTCAACAGGTCAAGCTTAAAATAGGCGTCCATTACTGTACTGCAGGTGGTAACTTTGTAATGCGCCAGTTCGAGTTTCATTTTTATTGCATAAAGCAACATCTCGTCATCATCAATCACCAAAATGTGTTTGTTTTCTTTCATTGTTTCTTTTTTGTTTTTTTTATTAAGGAATAATTTTTTCAGCTTTATTATCCTTAACAAATTCAAGACATCTTCTTATCTCTGAGATCACTTTCCATGTTTCTTCATGCACAAGCTGTAGTCTTGCAGATAGTTCTGCAAATTCTGCACCTTCGCGCGAGTGCCGTTCAATATATTGCAAGTGTTTTACCAGATGATTCAGGCCCAGCATATGATAGGAGGGTATGCTTTTGTGCGCGGCATTCATTAATTTTGTAAAATCTCCGTTAGCAAGACCAGAGACCATGTTCTCTGTGTTTTTAGCAGCAGTGGTTATAAATTTTTCAAGCATTATACGCACAAAATCTTCGTTATTATTTCCTATCCTGTTCAACTGGTCAAGACTAAAACCTGAAACCGTTGAGAAAAGATTGTTTAAAACACCGCTGTTCTTTTTCATTTCAATTGCTGCAACAACTTCTGTTTTTTTTCTTTCTGAATGATTGTTTTGTACTTCAGAAATGTTTGCGCGCATTGCAGAATTTTCGTTCACTGAGCGGTAAGGAATGCTTACTTTAAATTCTGAACCA
>JACMLS010000056.1 GCA_014379485.1 Bacteroidia bacterium
AAAAAGAAAAAAGAAAAAACAAAAGTTCTGAAAGGAAAAGTGATCACATCAAAAGTAGTTTACAGAAACGATATTCGGGTCGACAACAATAAAACTTCGAGAGAAATTGTTACGCTGAATGCATGGCTGGGGCTTAGTGGCCTTTAAAACTCAATTAAGACACTTGAAAAAAAAGCAATTATACTGGGTCTGCCAGGTGGGAGGTTGGGCCTTTTACATTTTATTGCAAACCATTTTTTTTGGCTTAACAGACAATATTAACTGGAAAGCATTTATTAATTTTTTCGGTTGGTTCGTAAGTTTAATTCTCATCACGCACTGTTTCCGTCTCATCATCATAAGCAGTGGTCTTTTAAAAGCTAAACTGTTTTTACAAATTCCCACCGTTATTTTTTCGAGCATGGTGCTTGCTATCGTTTTTCATTTTGTTCAGTACCTTATTGCCTCTGCTACTAACGGCGTTTTTTTGCCAATCAGCCTGCTTCCGGCCATTCAAAACATTCTCAACTTCACTTTCGTTTTCTTTTTCTGGTCGCTTATTTATTTTTCTTTTCATTTTATAGAAAATTATAAACTGGCAGAGATCTCTAACCTGCGCTACAAAGCAAGTATGAATGAAATTGAGTTGAACAAATTAAAATCTCAGCTCAACCCACACTTCATGTTCAACGCTATGAACAGCATTCGCGCATTGGTAGATGAAGATCCTGGAAAAGCAAAAGAAGCCATTACCATGCTTTCTAATATTTTAAGAAACACTTTGATGATGGAAAAAAATAAACTCATTAATTTTGATGAGGAATTAAAAATTGTAAAAGATTATCTTGATTTGGAACACATACGTTTTGAAGAACGCCTGCAATATAATTTTGACATTAGCCCGGAATCTAACAACTACAAAGTTCCCACTCTAATGATCCAAACGTTGGTAGAAAACGGAATTAAACACGGCATTTCAAAATTAGCGGGGGGCGGAAAAATATTTTTAAAATCAGAAATAAGAGCCGGAAATTTATTTATAGAAATAAAAAACTCCGGCAAATTTGACGAAAGCCATATTCCTGAAACGGGCTTTGGTTTAAAAAGTACTAAACAAAGATTAGAACTTTTGTTTGGAGACAAATCTTTTTTTAAGATTTATAATAACGGTGAGTATGTGATTACAGAAGTTACAATTCCAAACTTAGATAAACGGCTGATATAAGATATAAGACATTAAGATAAAAGACCCGATAGCTATCGGGAGCGTAGAGAGGCGTGAAATAAAAGCACAATGAGTTACAATAAATTACAATGAGTTACAATGAATTACTTTTTCAACAGATAAAAACCAGGAACCATGAAAGCACTAATTATCGACGATGAACGTTTAGCAAGACTTGAGTTAAAAAACTTACTTGCAGAGCACAAAGACATAGAAATTATTGGCGAGGCGCAAAATGCCGAAGATGCCAAAGAAAAAATTGCAGCCCTGAATCCGGATGTTTTGTTTTTGGATATACAAATGCCCGGAAAAACAGGTCTTGAACTTTTAGAAGAAATTTCTGTTTTACCTGAAGTGGTTTTTGTAACGGCTTATGATGAATATGCCTTGCGCGCCTTCGAAGTAAACGCGCTCGACTATTTATTAAAGCCTGTACAACCCGCACGTTTGGCAGAATGCGTTAAAAAAATTATGCTGCGCGAAGAAAAAGAATCTGTACGCAAAGAAATTACCACACCTTTTACAGATGATGACCAGGTGTTTGTAAAAGACGGAGAAAAATGCTGGTTCGTAAAACTCGCAAACATTCGCTTATTTGAATCAGAAGGAAATTATGTGCGTGTGTATTTCGATAATTTCCGTCCGCTCATTTTACGCAGCTTAAATAATTTAGACCAGCGTTTAAATCCAAAAACTTTTTTCCGCGCCAGCAGAAAACACATCATCAATTTAAAATGGATAGATGGAATTGAGCCCTGGTTTAACGGAGGTTTAATGGCTAAATTAAAAGGCGGTGAAACGATTGAGATTTCCAGGAGACAGGCGGTGAAGTTGAAGGATATGATGAGCCTTTAGAAGAGATATAGGATATAAGAATTTAAGATATAAGACTGGTGGGGGAAAAATGGCTCTCATTCTGATGAATTAAATACATTTTATTGATTTGAAATGAAGCAACTATATTTTTTCCTGATATTTTGCCAAATTTCTTTTTTTTCAACCGGACAGGCTCCGAGATTAGAAACTTTTTCTGACCCAGATTATTTAGTTGAGAGGTTCAGCAACTTGTCAAAAAAAATCAAAAATCAAAAACTTAAATCTATTACTGTTCTCACTTACAAAAACCAAAATAAAAAAAAA
>JACMLS010000547.1 GCA_014379485.1 Bacteroidia bacterium
CCGGCTATTGCTGCTTATTACATGGAACAGGCTGCTATTGTATCGCCCTCGGAAAAGAACTGGAACGAAGCAGGCAACCGATATTATGCCGCTACCCGTTTTGCGAAAGAAACGGAACAACATCTCCTTTTCGAAAAAGCGATGGAATGCTTTGAAAAAGTATTGGAGCTCAATTCGGGGAACACAGAAGCCAAAATAAACCTTGGAGCCTGTTACGTGGAAGGAAGTGCTGAACCGATGAAAGGCATTACCATGTTAAAAGAAGTTGAAAAAACAGAAAATACACTATACAAAAAAGGAAACAACCAATTAAATTTTGATGTTTCTAAACTACCCAATGGTTTTTATCTTATGAAAGCTGTTTGTAAAGAAGGTCTGGTAAGCAAGCGCATTGTTGTGCAGCGTTAATCTGAATAATAGAAACACGTTGAAGCATAGAACGCATAGTTTTAGTGTTTTCTATTGGTATAAGTAGTACTTTTGTTGCATGAAAACATCAGTATTCCGCAAAGCAAGTTTTAATGCAGCGCATCGTCTTTACAATCCCAAATGGTCAAATGAAAAAAACGACGAAATTTTTGGTTTGTGCAATAACCCCAATTTTCACGGTCATAATTACGATCTGATAGTAAAAGTTACCGGTTACGTAGATGCTGAAACGGGGTATGTGATCGATCTAAAATTACTAAGCGATATTATAAAAGAAAAAGTTACAGACCGCTACGATCACAGAAACCTGAATCTTGATTTTGAGGAATTTAAAACTCTGAACCCAACGGCAGAAAATATTGCAAGAGTAATTTATGAGTTATTGCGTTCTGAGATTAATTCAGAACTTGATCTGAAAATTATTCTTTACGAAACCCCAAGGAATTTTGTGGAATATCCTGCGTAAAGCATCTTAAAGATATAAATCAGTTAAATGAAAAAAAATCTGATATTTCTGCTGCTTGGTGTTTCTTCGTTTGCTTTTGCACAGACAAAGCTAATTGCTTTTAGAAGCCACAGCGGTAAAACAAGCAACTTTAAATTTTCAATTCCAAAAAGTCTGGCAGAAGAAGAAAGCTCTAATTTTGGGAGGGCACCTGAAAGAATAGTTAAAACTGCAAAACTCGATTCTGTACTGTTTATTTCCGACACAGCGGTGGTTATGGTAACAAGTAAAACTTGTTTTGACAGGGAAGAAAAGACCACAAGTTTATGGAAGCCAGGAAAAGACACTGTTTATAACCACCCTGTCTTTTCGCAAAATTTTTCAAAGTATCATTCGGTTGATAGTTTGAGAAAAATAATAAAGAAAAGTTATTATTTCAGAAATAATGCAGACAGTATAAAATTTATTGGTTTTGATAAAGAAACAACTTTACCTGACGAGCAGGGAAAAGGTTCGAATAAAGATGAAACGAAAAAGAATTTCACTCCTGAGGAAATCTCCGCCATGATTCTTGGAAAGATGAAGGACGTGGCCGAGAGTTATCTGGGCAAGACCGTCACCCACGCCGTTGTCACCGTCCCTGCATACTTCAACGACAATCAGCG
>JACMLS010000548.1 GCA_014379485.1 Bacteroidia bacterium
CAAGGCTATTCAAACAACGTTTGGTAAAGATCCGGTGCCGGTGCGTGGCGGCGGTTCTATTCCCATCTGCTCTATTTTGGAAAAAGAATTAGACACTAAAATTATTTTTATGGGTTTTGGTTTAGATAGCGATAACCTGCACTCGCCCAACGAAAAATATAATTTGGAGAACTATTATAAAGGCATTGAAACGATACCTTACTTCCATAAGTTTTTTGCGGCTAAGAGTTAAAAGAGAAAGAAGGAAAAAAGTAAGGCTGGAGATAATTACTCCGGCTTTTCTTTTTTATCACCAAAAATAGATATGGAAACACCTTTTTTATTGCGAAACCGAAGATCGTTTACGAGGGGATTGGGTATATGCGGCTGGCTGCCAACGAAAGGAACGCTCACTTTACCTTTAAAGAGATTTGGTATTGCCACTATATCTTTTGTATCAGGCACAATGCAAGGCATACCATCCTGTGGCAACCGATGAACGCCGGGCTTTGCACCTTTTAGAAAAAGCTGGCCGTACTGTAAATTCACAAAGGAATCTTTCTTGGTTGGATCCACTGTTACCTTATCTCTGAACCACTGCAGGTAGCGAGGGTTCTCATTCAATTTTTGCAGGTCAGTTAAGTCAGTTTGCGCTTGTGCGGCAGTAGTTGCAAAGCAGCTAATAATTACTGGCAGCAGTGGTTTCATGGAAATAAATTTTATCTAATTTAGGCAAAAAAATTAACCTGTGAGGCACGAAGAAAACCTGGAAGCATACATTCAAAAAAAGCTTGCGGAATTAGAGAAACAGAAAGACATGCAGGATGTAATTTACAAAGGCAAGCTTTCGTTTGGCATTGATTCAACAACTTACGATCACTTACCGGCATGGAATGGCTTGGTTAAAGAGAAGAAACAATTAGTAAGATTGTTTTGGGCAAATGCGGCCTTCTTATCTTTTATGACAGTTTTTATAGCCGGCGATTTTTTTGAAATACCTCTGATAAACTTGTGGAGAGATATTATCCGGCTAATGCTGATGGCAGGTTTTGTAATGATAGTTGCTGTCATGGGGATGTATTTCAGCTTATTTACCAAGTTCAGGCAAACCGAAAGAGAAGTGCGAAAACTGATTTACCAGGATATATTATTTCAGTTAAAGAAAGAAGAAAAGATAGCTGCGTAATACTGAAAAAGACTTTATTGAATGTAAAGTTTGCTTTACACAATCAGAGTCTATAACTTGCCCGAAATTGTTGTATGAAGTTTTTATTACCGCATCAGTTTAAGAAGGCAGGACTTTTTATGGCGCCTTTGGGATTTGGCTTGTGGCTATGTATGCAGATGCGGATTACGAACCGCTTTTTTACTCTCATGAATCTTAAAGATGTAAAGGATTCCTTTGGCTATTCTTCGCTCGCTACTGCCAATACCATCATCGCAATTGTTTCTTTTTTCTCGTTTCTTGCCGGCCTGTATTTCCTTTCTTTCGCAAAAGAAAAAATTGAAGACGAGATGATCTCAAAAATCAGGTTAAGCTCTTTTCAGTTTGCAGCCTTATGCCAGATGCTGTTTTTTATTTTTGCTTTCGCTTACATGGCCATTAGTAAAAGCGAACCAGAAGGCGATGGCGGCCTATCGGCCTTTTTCCTTGGTGCAATTTGTTTGTTCTGGATGGTATTTATAACGCGGTTCAATTATGTTGTTCATCTGCAACATAAGTTATTCAGAAAAAACGG
>JACMLS010000549.1 GCA_014379485.1 Bacteroidia bacterium
TATTTGCAGGAAGTTTTTATGTTCTCTGAAAATCCAATACTATCAGAAAGAGCCACAGAACGAAAGAGATATTTTTCTGCCTCACTATACTTTTTCGTATAAACAAACAGAATTACAATATTGGCAAGATTAACAGCGGTAACGGTTCTGTCTTCATATTCTTCAGTAATTCTAAGCGCCTGAAAATAATTTTCAAGAGCTTTCGGATTTTTTTCCGCTAAAGCATAAGCTTCGTTTTCTTTCTTAGTGGCAGAATCTCCCTGCTCAAAATAAACATTACCTATGTTACCAAACCATCTTCCGCTTGCAAATTTATTTCCCGCCTCCTCTGAGATTTTAAGAGCATTGATATAATAACTGAGCGCTTTTGGATAATTTCCAATTTCTTTATACACGTTGCCAATATTGCCAAGCCAGGTTCCTATTCCTTTTTTATCATTAACTTCTTCATTTATTTTAAGCGCTCTCTGATAATAAGAAAGGGCTTTAGAATAATCTGCCTCGTGAATATATACCACGCCAATATTACCGAGGTGGCGACCCATTCCTTTTTTATTATTTACAGCTTCGTCAATTTTTAAAGCCTGCAGATAATTTTCAAGCGCTTTGGGGGAATTACCTTTTGAAAAATAAGCAATGCCGCTATAACCGTAAGCAGCAGAAATTCCTCTTTTTACTGAGGGATCCGAAAGATTCAAACTGTTGGCAAGTTGCAGCGCGCTGTTAGAAAAATACAAGGCGGTATCAAAGTTTCCGGCATTAATAAACTCCCAGCTTAATTTATTTAAGTGAAAAACTTTAAGCGTATCTGCTTTGTCTTTTTTGATAAGTGAAAAAAGAGAATCTGCTTTAGAGTTTTGAGAAAGTAAAACTAAGCGGCAACAAACACTTGCCAAAATACAAATCAGAAATTTTAATTTCGCTCTCAACTGTTCTATTTTATTTTCTCTCTTAAATACCGCACCATTTCTACTAACCCGTTAAAAGTGCCTTTAAAATAATTTCCTTTTTTAAATTCGGGAAAAAAATAATTATTCATAATAAGCGTACACTGTTCATCCGGCATAAGGTTCTTCACATCTTCACCGGTACGGATCCTGAATTTTCTGTAACCTTTACAAATACCAATGGTAGTTCCGTTCATCTTTCCCTGCTCTCCCACTCCCCAAACTTCTGCAATGTGAATGATCAGCGAATCAAACCTCTCTATAACTGTATGCAAGGTATCTAAAGTAACTACTGCTATTTCAAATCCGGTTTCGCTTTTAAATTTTCCGATCACACTATCAAGCGATTTTTTTTCTTTAGCCGTAAATATAGAATCATAATCATTCACCCACCCTGTTGGTTCTGGTAAACTGTTCCAAAAGTTTTGTCTGAATGCCGAAAGCTCTTTGGCGGAATAAACAGGTTGTTTGGATGTTTGCTGTGGAAAGCAGGAAGCTGTGCAGAAGAAGAAAAATAAACCAAGGCTCTTGAAAATAAAAAAATTCGTTCTCATAAAATTCCAGTGCCGGGTTTATTCCGGTTTCCCTAAGAGTAAATCTATGAAAAAAATTCAGGAATTCCGACACAAAAAAACTCCTTATTCTTATACAGGAATACTTGTTTCATCCGGGTTTTTCGCACGTGTTTCGTTATAAGCATTGCTGGATTACGGTGCGACTCCCTCCGGGGTCGGATTTCGGTTTTACTACACGGGTTAAGACATGTGACTCCATTGGGCCAAGAGGTTTATTTGACATGAATGAAAGAAGTTTAATTTATTCGGTTCAGTTTATCCTTCCTGAAATTCTATTTTCCACTTAGTTTAGTCCAATCCTTATTAAACGCCAGCTCAGTTTTCTTAGCATCATTGACCATCTGAGAAGTAAGCGGCCAGTCAGAACTTTGCATAGTATTAAAAAGTCCGGTAAACGCATTCAGATAATAATTCAGATCTTTTTCGTTTGGCTTTGCCGGAATTTCATCTTCATCTAAAGGTGCTTTACTTTTCATGGCATCCATACATTTTTTAATATTCTTATAACACGTCACACTTAAATCGTGTTGTGCCTGAAGATCTTTTAAAGATGTTTTTACTCTCGGGTCCATTTTTATTGTAAGAAACTGCTCATAGATGCGCTCATTAATTATCAGTTTTATTTTATAAACGCCTGGCATTACAAAAGGCGCCGTTGCCTCAGGTTCTGTATTTTTATAAATTGCAGAGATAGGATACGAAGCAGGTTTATCTAATGGCGCATACCTCATGTCCCACATAAAACGATGCGAACCTTTTTCTGCAGAAAGAATTTGTTGCGGACGAATCCAGTACTGCGGAATATTTACCTCCGGAATTTTATACGGAAGATCTTTATCTGTATAAGTTCTGATCAGATTTTCTTTTGCATCAAAAATCTGAAGCTTAATGTTAGTTGCTTTTGCTGCGAGAAAATAATCTATCACTGCACCATCGGGCGGATTTTCTCCGGCAGGTTCTTCCTGTGGCAAAGGCGTGTCTGAGTACATGCTCCAACGCACGCGAAAAGAATTTTGTGGTTTGTATAAAAGTGTGCCTGCAGCAATTGTTGTTTCGGTTAACTGGCGCAATGGTGTAATGTCATCCAATATCCAAAAACTTCTTCCATGTGTTCCAATTACAATGTCATCGTCTTTTATAACTAAATCTCTTATGGATGTTGAAGGCATATTTAATCTTAACGATTGCCAGTTCTCTCCACCGTCAAAAGAAACATACACAGCATTTTCACTTCCGGCAAACAACAAATCTTTTTTAAGCGGATCTTCTTTTACAACGTTTATGGGTTGATCGGGCAAACCCTTTACAATTTCTTTCCAGGTTTTTCCACCATCTGTTGTTTTGTAAATGTGAGCCCGCTGATCGTCGAGGCGAATGCAATTTACTGCAGCGTAAGCAGTATTTGCGTCTGTGTGACTTGCATCCATTAAAGAAATTTTACTCCAGCTTTTTATTTCGGGCGGTGTAACGTTCTTCCATGTTTTGCCTCCGTCTTTTGTTACGTGTATCAATCCGTCATCAGTACCGCACCAAATGGTATTTATATCAACGTAAGATGGAACGACTGTATAAATTACTCCGCGACGGATCATTTTTTCCATTTTAAAACTTCCCACCTCCGGAGTCGCGTCTTTGTACAATCGCTGCGCGTAAATTCCTACATTGGCCGGAATGTCCCAATTCTCTCTCGACAGATCAGGAGAAATAACTTGCCAGGAATTTCCACCGTTCAGCGTTTTAAATAAAACATTCCCTGCAAAGTATAAAGTTTTTTTATCTATGGGATTAAAAATGATTGGCGCCGTTCTGATGAAACGATATTTTCCGCTGCGTACTGCCTCAGGAGAAATGTTTTGTGACTGCCCCGTTTTTTTATTGTAGCGACTAATCTTTCCTCCGTAAATAATATCAGAATTCAAAGGGTCTGCAACTACATACCCGTATTCTTCTGCACCCACCGGATGCCAGTCGCGAAAAGTAATTTGTCCGTCATTTCCTCTCGAAGCAATTCCAACAGAGCCGCTCTCTTGCTGCCCGCTGTAAACATTGTACGGAAAATCATTATCGCAACTTACGTGATAGAATTGTGCTGTGGGTTGATTGTACCAGCTCGAAAAAGTTTCTCCGCCATTCACTGTAACAATGGCACCCTGGTCACTTGCTAGTAAAATAATTTTATTGTTTGTCGGATTGATCCAGATGCGGTGATAATCATCTCCGCCGGGCGCACCACGA
>JACMLS010000550.1 GCA_014379485.1 Bacteroidia bacterium
CAACCAAGGCAGCATAAATCTTGGGATAGCAACGGGCAAAATTTATTTCCTTAACCATTTCAATTTCCTGCGCGGTCATATAGGTTATGCCTTTTGCGGTGTTTATTTTATTGTCATCCACTTCAGAAAGGTCAACAGTAAGGTTGCTGGTATAATTATAACGTGGCGGAGTATAAGAACACTCGCGACTCCAATAAGTAATTGTGCCTGTCTTTGTTTCGTTTTGAATATTGACACCCACATGCGTATAATCAGGAGAAAGAATGTTACGATACATTTCAGTAATGATTCGTAATGAATCTCTATCGTTACCTCCAATACCTCCTGATGACATACCGCAGAATCTTCCATTATCGTCAAAAGCAGGATTCTGCTCTCCGTTATTGCGTTTTTGTGCTGCAGTACATAATGCACCAGCAACTTTTATGGCAGGAATTGGTTTTGCGGTTTTTAATGAAGCCAAAAATGCAGGTGCTTTTTTCTTTAAATATTCTTCATTTCTTTCTGCAAATTTCTGCGGCTCTGTTCTGACTTCATTTACCAGGGCAACAAATTCTTCTTCGTCTTTAGTAAGTTTAAATGCCGGTAAAGCTACCGTGTTTGATGTTACTGTGTTTGATGTTACTGTGTTTGATGCTACTGTGTTTGGCGCGGCTGTTTTTTCAATAGCATCATATTTCTTTTGTAGTTTTTTCGCTTTTCCATATCTTAATAAACGAAAAAGCGGTAACTTATATGAAACACCCCAGGTAGTAGTTACAGCGGTTTTTTTACCATCTAATTTTGCACGAAAAATATTGTAATCGAATGATACAGCGCCCAACATTAGCGTTATACCAAAAGAAGTGTACCCTGTATTATCAAGTTTCCAGCCGGGACTTGTAAATGCAACAGTAGAGTCTGCGGCTTTGCCTGAATTTGTAAGATAATTTTTATAAGCAGTTAATCCTTGAGCTGAATCGGCAAACTGAAGCGGACCTAAATGCATATTTCCGAATCCAAAAGTTGGAATAATTGCATAATAAGAGGTGAGTTTGCTTAATTTTCGTTTTCCTTCGCGGCTATAGGGAATAAAACCTTTTTTCTTTCCAATAGAAACCAGATCAACACCAAGTTTCATTCCAACGCGTGAAGAATTTACAAACACTCCGTCCATTCTTGGCGAGGCATAATTCTTATTTGTAGGTTTTGGTGCGTTTGTGAAAAAATTTCCCATAACAGGATCCATGAAATTAAAATTGCCTCTTTCAAAACTTCCTTCAATATAAAAATAGCTTTTTCTAAAGCCCATGCAAAGTCCCATGGTTCTTGGATTTAAAATCTGATAGGGATCTGCGCTTCCGGCAAAAGTAGGGCCAATAAAAAAGTATGGTCTCACATCACTTGCGGTAACCGTGCCAGGTACGTAAGTTGTTTTTATGTCATATGAATGATAGAGCGTATTACCGCTTACAGAATATTTTTCGTTTATTTTTTCCTGCATGTAATGTACGCCGGCCACAGTTAAATGATCTGGATCAAAAATTGATTTGCCCGGCCTTATGCCCAGAGTAACTGATGGAATTGCCTGATTTCCCTTAACCAGGTTTGCCTTATTAAAATTAATGGAAGTAATGGCCTGCACTTTTGCTTTTACAGATATGGGGCCAAGGGTAATTCCAATTCCACCTGAAACATAAACACCAACCCCGCCTGTTTCTGTACGAAAATTTACCGCCTTGGCAATATTCTCCATTCGGTTATACTGAAATCCCATTCCAAAAAGCGGATTCACATCCACAAAATTATTTTTTAATAAGGAATAACATTTTTGAAATCCGAAAAAAGCGAACAAACCCCTTGCATAAATTGTTTTTGCAGAATCCTGGTAAGACGCAAGGCCTGTTGCACAACCAAAAGTGGCAACCCCGGCTACATCAGCATAGCGACCCATCCACAAACCATCTGACTTTGCTTCTGATTTTAAAAAAGGTTGGGCCACGAGATAACCAAAATCCATCATGCTCTCATTAACAAATTTAGTATCGCTGCCGCTTTTTTTAGATTTACGATTTGATAAGGATAGCACAGAAAAGGTCTGAGCCTTAGAAAAAGCTTTTGAATCGCAAAAGAAATTCCCGGATTGGATAAGGCTCATTTTTTGCGGAGCTGAAACCACAAAAGTGTTTAGGGAACTTTTACAGATACTACTGAATTTTTCAGCGACATTCTTTTGGGCACTTGATTTTGCGGACGATTGAATAAACGGAAAGTCTGTAAAATAACTTCTATCAGTACTAACCTGCGAAAATATACAGCCTATTGAACTGATGAGAAAAAGTAAAAAGAATTTTTGCTTTGCCATGTAGTTAGTTTTTCATGACAAACATAGTCCAGAGCCAAGAAAAAAAAATCAGTGTGCAAGGGCATTTTACTATCCGTACTAATACGGATTCGGATACAAGCCGTTTCCTGAGATATTACCAGAAAGAACTCATAGAACCCATTAGCCCGTGAAAATCTCTCGTAATTACATCTTCTTTATAACCATCCCATACAATCTTATACACTTTGGTCCCTCTTCTTGCCTCAATATAATGGTACCGTCTCTGTTCTGCTCCCTCAAACAATTTTTTTCCGTCTTCGCTTATTATAGTTGGAAAATCAATTTTATCTGCCTCTTCAAAAAGGTCCTTTATCATCTGCACCGAACCTTTTGATTTACTGCCGGCTTTTTTTGTTTTTATATCATAATCAAAATAAACACTCCGGCTGTTCTTAAATATTAAATTGAAATGGGTAGAATCGTTTGAAAGGAGGCAGAGGTAATCTCCTTTTTCGGGAGGCGCTATTAACGGAATTTGCGCTTTTAGAAAAGCTGCATTGAAAACCGCAAGTGTAAGAATAAGAATTACTTTTTTCATTTGAATAAAATTTGTGGTATAAATTTAGATGAATAAAATGACTAACAAAATACGTGCCGACAGGTAATTGGTATCAGTACCAGCACCTATAAACTCCTTGTCAATTGGCAA
>JACMLS010000551.1 GCA_014379485.1 Bacteroidia bacterium
GAGCCTTACCGGCGAAGTTTTTTTGCAAAAACAGGCAGAATTAAAAGCAAGGATCTCTGATGAGAGAATACTTGAAACAGAGGCAGCACTGGTTAAAAAAAAACAACACAGCCGTATTGCCATGATCATTGGCGAGGGTTCTGTTTTTATTATTCTTTTATCTGTGGGAATTTACCGGGTAAAGAAAAGTTTTCAGAAAGAAACGTTGCTGGCCAAACAACAAAAGAATTTTATGCTGAGTGTTACGCACGAGTTAAAAACTCCATTGGCAGCTATTAAATTAAATTTACAGACCATACAGTTAAGAGATCTTGAAAAACAGAAACAGCAGGAACTTATTGCCAATTGCCTGCGCGAAACAGATCGTTTGAACCAGTTGATAGAAAATGTGCTGCTGGCTGCGCGCCTCGAAAATTCTGAACTGAGTTTTCATAAAGAAAAACTAAACCTCACTGAATTTTTAGAGCAACACCTTAGAACAACTTTTAATGATGCACGCATTGAGAAAAAAATTACCAGTGACATTTTTGTAAACGCAGATAAAATTGCATTAAGTTCTCTGATTTCTAATCTCATTGAAAACGCCTTAAAATACAGCGAAAAAAATATTATAGTTTCTCTTTTTCTTAAAGACGGGAGCCCTTGTTTGCAGGTAGAAGACCAGGGAGCAGGAATTCCGGAAGCCGAAAAAGAAAATGTATTCAAAAAATTCTATCGCCTGGGTAATGAAGAAACGCGCAGAACAAAAGGAACGGGTCTGGGTCTTTTTATTGTAAAGTTCATTGCAGAGCAACATAACATATCAATAAAACTTACCGATAATACACCAAAAGGAAGCGTTTTTCAACTGATTTTTGCCGACGGAAACAGCATTTGATTTAACAAATTGCTTTTCTACCTTTAGGTAAATTATTTCTGCATGCAAAAAATTATTTTCGCTTTTTTAATGGCTGTTTCCTGTTGTTTTTCATTCGCTCAAAATGAAAATAAAATTTCTGTTACGCAGCAAAAATATGCGCGGGTAAAGATCTTTGCAGACAATGAGGGAATGAAAAAAATTGCGGAAAAAGGTGTTTGCGTAGATCATGGCGAGCATAAATTCAATTGCTGGCTCATCACAGAAATTTCTGAAAGCGATATTGAAACGATCAGGTCCTTAGGATATGAAGTTGAAATTATAGTTAAAGATGTTGTTGAGTTTTACAAAAATCAAAATACAATCCCGATAGCTATCGGGACGGCAAAAAATATTCTTTCTCCGGAAGTAATGGCATTAAGCTGCAGCGCAAATTGCCTTGCTTATCCGCAACCCGCAAATTTTTCTCTCGGCAGTTTTGCAGGCTTTTTTACTTTTCAGGAAATACTGAATAACCTGGACAGTATGGCTTCAAAATATCCGAATCTTATTACTGTAAAACAATCTATAGGCGCCGGAACAACTGTTGAAGGAAGAACAATTTATTACGTAAAAATTTCTGACAACCCAAACCTAAATGAAAACGAACCCGAAATACTTTACAATTCACTGCACCATGCACGCGAACCCGAATCTGTTTCGCAATTAATTTATTTTATGTGGTTTCTGCTTGAGCATTACGGAAGCGATGCCACAATAGATTACCTTGTAAACAACAACGAAATGTATTTTATTCCCATTGTAAATCCAGACGGTTACGAATATAATTACAGCACCAATCCAACCGGGGGCGGAATGTGGAGAAAGAACAGAAGAGATAATTTAGACGGAACAATGGGTGTAGATCTGAACAGAAATTACTCTTACCAATGGGCTTATGATAACACAGGTTCTTCTCCCACATCAAGTTCTGATACTTACCGCGGGCCTTCTGCCGCATCAGAACCAGAAACTCAATTAATGAAAAGTTTTATAAATGCGCATGAGTTTGGCATTTCGCTAAACAACCATACCTACAGCGATGTTTTAATTTATCCGTTTTGCTACGAAACTAATTTACTTACGCCTGATAGTGTTCAGTTCTCAAAATACGGTCAATTAATGACCATGTGCAGCGGCTTTGCATTCGGCACCGTAAATCAAACCATTGGTTATACCGGTAACGGAGGTATTGATGACTGGTTGTATGCAGATACTTTAACTGTGATAAGGAATAAAGTTTTTTCATTTACCCCCGAAGCAGGCGCTGCATCAGACGGATTCTGGCCTGCGCAGGCACGCATTGTGCCGATTGCACAGAATACAATGGCTCAAAATATTTATGCCGCCAAACTGGTTGCACAGTTTGCAGATGTTACAAATGAGGATGGGCTTTTTATGCAAAACACAATTGATTACGCACGTTTTAATTTTACACGATTAGGAATGCAGACCGGAAATTTTACCGTTTCTGTAATTCCAATTACCGCTAATATTTCTTCTGTTGGAAGTCCGAAAAATTATATTAACCCCGCTTTATTACAGGTAAAAAACGATTCCATTTCAATTTTCCTGGGCACAGTAAATCCGGGCGACCTGATTTCTTATATGTATGCGGTTGATAACGGTTCGTATATTGAGTACGATACAGTTTCCAGATTTTTCGGAACCCCTGTAATTGCTTTTACAGATAATTGCAACGCAGTGGCGCCGCAATGGACCAGCACTTCCTGGGGCGTTTCTACCTCGCAATTTATTTCTTCAACAGGTTCTCTCACAGAAAGCCCTTCAGGAAATTACCCGAACAACACAACACGTAACATTACCACTGTAAATTACATTGATCTTACCGATGCGCTTGCTGCAAAGCTTACTTTTTATGCAAAATGGACAATAGAGCCGGCTTATGATTATGCGGAAGTACTTGCCTCAACAGACGGGCTTACTTATTCTCCTCTTTGCGGAAAACATACTACAAACGGAACTGTGAATCAGGATTTGAATAATCCGCTTTACGATGGTTTTCAAACAAGCTGGATCAAAGAAGAAATTGATCTTTCTGCTTACAACGGAACCAGTATTAAACTGCGTTTTAAATTTAAATCTGACGGAGGACAAGTTTATGACGGATTTTATTTTGACGAAGCACTAGTAGAAAAGATCACCAACTCTTCTGTTTCTGTTAACACAACAGACTTTGCAAATTCATTTCAGCTCTTTCCGAACCCTGCAAAAGAAAAATTGTTTTTAGCAGTTTCAAAGCCTGAAGGAAAAACTTTTTCTGTTACAGACCTTAGCGGAAAAGTGATCTTAGCAGGAAAATTAAATCAGCCCTTGTTTGAAATAAATATTGCTGAATTAAGTTCAGGCTTTTATTTTGTTTCTGTAATTGAGAACGGAAAAATTGTTGGTGTGAAAAAATTTGTAAAACAAAATTAAAGGATGAAAAAATTACTTGTCATAGTACTTTGTTTTTTTCTGCTCTGCGGCATGAAACTCTTATTGCCGACAGAGTGGAAAATTGTGAAAGAGAAAGCGATTGTGAAATATAAGCTTGCGTCTGACTCAGGGTGTTTTAAAGGAATTGAAACCAAATTGAATTTTGATCTGGCTGAACTGCCAAAATCAACAATTGTCGCCACCGTTGACGTTAATTCGATTTCAAGCGGCGACGACGGAAAAAATGAACATTTAAAATCAGAAGAATTTTTTGATGCAGCAAAATTTCCGAAAATTACTTTTACCTCAACAAAAATTGCGGGCAATAAAAATCAGTATGAGCGTTTTCTTATTACAGGGAAATTAAAAATAAAGAAAGTTGAAAAATTAATTTCATTTCCCTTTGCCTTCAACGAAACCGATAGCGGCGGAGTTTTTAGCGGAAGCTTTGAAATTTTTGCCGGCGATTTTGGTGTGATGAAGAAAAGTAAAAGCGGAGCAGATAAAGTAAAAATTGCAATTGTAATTCCTGTAACAAAATGAATATTTTTCAGGTAAATATCTCTTTGCCCAAACATCCTTCAGATGATTTTGTGTCGCTGTTACCAAATCAACGCAGAATCATAAACGAATTGCTACAAAAAAAAATACTCGAATCTTTTGCCCTTTCTGCAGACAAAACAAAAGCATGGGCCGCAGTAAATGCAGATACTGCAGAAGAAGTGAAAGAAATTTTTTCGCGCTTTCCTCTTATCCGTTACATGCGTATTGAAATCTTACAGCTTTCGTATTA
>JACMLS010000552.1 GCA_014379485.1 Bacteroidia bacterium
GAGCAGAAGGGAGGGAGAGGGGAGCCGTTGTCACGCCGCGCCACGGACAATGGTCACCCTCCGCTGCGAGAGTGGCTGCCTGTTGGTATGAGGGTCGTCGCTGACCCGCTTTGATAGTTCACTGAACTGCCCGCAGTAATTGTTACCGGAGTTCCGGGACAAATATTTGTTGTAGCACCACTTGAACTGATTGTTGGAACAGCAATATCGCAAAACTTTAAGGTAACAACATCGTCAAGCGAACCCTCTGTTTCTTTTGAGTTGCAATGCACATAAATTCTGCCCTGGTTGTCAAAAGTAAAATCAGTACCAGAGGCTCCTGCAAGCAAAGTTGGCAGGTAAACAGAATGCCAGATATAATTACCTGATGAATCAAGTTTTGTAAGCGCAAATCCACCGTTTCCGCCTGGTAATGAAATGGGCGATGTCATTAGTAAAGCGTTTGCAGAATAGCGTTTTACCAAAGTTGTTCCTGTAATATATCCTGCGCCTGAAAGTTGCGGAGTAACAACACTTTCAAAATACAAGGCTCCTGTTGATGGATTGTATTTTTGTATTTTTCCGTCAGTGGAAGTCCAGACCTGGTTGTAACTGTCAACCTCAAGATCATTAGGATCATAATAACCAGCGTCTGAGTTATTGTATTTTTGCTGCCATAAGAAAGTACCGCCTGAATTATATTTTGCTAAATGAATAAAACCATAAGTATGTGTAAAATCTTTTCCTAATGACATTGCATATACATTTCCGTTTCCATCCAATTCAATTTCTTTTGGCCAAACAGTTCCGTAATTTGTTGAATCAAGATTATTAACGAGTTTAGACCAAACCGGAGTTCCTGAGGCATTGTATTTTGTTATGTTTATATTGTTTCTTATAACCGGATAATCTTCTCTTAAGCTCAATACATAAAATTCGTTGCTGGCACTTAATGCAGATGATAAGGCTCTGTTGAATCCGTTTCCTGTACTTGGCGGATTGTAAGTTCCGGTTGTTGCTCCGTTTGTATTTACAACCAGGCAAAAGCCGGACAGGTAACCAAATAGTCCGCCTCCCAGGTAAATTGTGCCTGAAGCATTTCCGCTTATTGTTTGATAGCCTACATTGTATGTATTTTCCCAAATCAATGTTCCAAGACTATCGTATTTTAATAATTTTGAATCTGATCCGCTGGTTGCGCTTGCAAGCACGTAAAGATTTTTCTGAGCATCCATGTGCATACCATGTGCAACGTTTGCAACACTGGCATTATCATACATAATTTGCCACAGTAAAATACCCTTTGCGTTGTATTTTGTAATGGCAACATCTGAGTTTGATATGTTGTTTTGAATATTACTTAAAGTGTAAACGGCGTGCGAGCCATCACGAATAATTTTAACCGCATTGTCAGTTAAATTTCCGGGCGAATCAAAAAAGCCTTCCCACTGTAATATGCCTGATGCACTGAATTTATTTAAAGTTACATTGGCATCATATTGCATGTAGCTTGCGTTAGTACCAACAATAAAAGAGTTACCACTATTGTCAACCAACAGATCAGTTGCCCTGTCTTCTACACCGTTTGCATGGTTGTACGCCTGGGTCCATTGAACAACGCCTGCACTGTTTACTTTTCTTAAGAACTCATCTGCTATACCAAAAACTGAACTATGCATAGTGCCGGCAAAATATATATTGCCTAATTGGTCTGCACTTACTTCTTCAGCCACCTCATAATTGAAGCCGGCGTTGTTATAATTGTTTGACCACAAAAAGGTACCACTGCCTGAATACTTTACCAGCCACGCCGTTCCTGTTGTTGCATTCGAGTAAGAGGTACCCGTTAAATACAAATTGTTTAATGCGTCCAGGCAAATTCCGCCAAACGCAGCATTTGTTTGCAAAGGCACATGAAATTTTTTGAAATACTGCAAGCCTCCTGAAGCATTGTATTTAGCAACAAAAAGAGTTCTGTTAGTGGCCGAAGAATCAGTAACAAAACCACCGATATATGAATTGCCTGAATTGTCCATTAAAATTTGTACAACAGAGTCCATTCCGTTTGCAGCTCCGTTAAATAAATGTTCCCAGGTTTTATTTCCGAATTCATCATGCGCTGCAATAAAACCATCAAAGTTATTGCCTGCAGTATTTCTGATTGTCCCACAGCCAACAATATTGTTGAAATTGTCTGTTATTACATCAGAATAAAGTCCCGCGTCATAACCCGTAGGGTGGTAAACTTTATTCCACTGAAATTGACCCGCCGAATTTAGTTTTGTAATAGAAGCAGAATCGTTTTGAGAACTGGTGGCAATTACATCTGCATTTTGGTTTATATGAACCGCAGTACTTGTATTATTGTAGAAATAGGTTGCGGCATAATTCGGATTCAATTCTTTATACTTCCATATTAAATTGCCCGACATATTAAATTTCATTACTGCATTGTAGCCAGATTCATTTGCAGCAGCAATCACCTCATTGTTTCCGGCATATTTGATCATAGATGCAGAACTTCCTCCTGCCATTGGTGCAATGTGTTTGTAGTTGCCGGTATTGGCACCTGAATTATCAAAACGAACCACACCAAAATTGTAGCTGCCTTTGTACAAAACAAAAACATTTCCTGTAGATGGATCTCTGTAACCCTGACTTGAAATTTCAAAGTCAGAAGCAACCCCAAGTTGTTTTCTTGACCATTGCAGTTTTGCGTTAGAAACCTGGCTAAAAAAGGGGCTGGCTGTAAGGCCTAATAATGCGCTGAGTATAATTTTTTTCATGGTTTAAAATTTAATTAGAAAGCAATCTTTTTTTGGGCGTTAGATTTAATAATTTGAAAAATTCTTTTTTTCTGATTTTTTTTAAATGATTTTTTTTTCGGTTTTGTTTTATATAAAGGTCAAACTTTCTGCTGTTAAATGATCGGCGACTTAACTA
>JACMLS010000553.1 GCA_014379485.1 Bacteroidia bacterium
GTATGGCCATTTTTGCAATGATAGCGGCAAACATGGCTTCGCATAATTATATTGGTGAACATCCTTTTCTTTTTCGCCTTTTCGGAAGTTTTGCTGCCCCCACTTTTGTTTTTTTATCGGGCTTCATGGTTCCTTATACCACTGCTGCTAAAAAATACAGCGTTTGGTATTTTCTTAAAAGAGGATTTGCTGTTATTTGCGTGGCGGCCCTGATCGATATTGCTTTATGGGGCCTATGCCCTTTTGTCTCTTATGATGTTTTATATATGATCGGCCTTTCACTTCCGGTTGCCTTTCTGTTTACAAAAGTCAATAAATGGGTTCATCTTGCCTTTTGTGTTTTAATTTTTTGCATGATTCCCTTCATACAGCAATTTTTTGGTTATGCAGATCTTCCTACAGAAATTGAACTTTCAGAAGGGAACGTTTGGCTCAATTTTACCGCGTCTCCAATCCTAAAACATTTTTTGTGCGATGGCTGGTTCCCCCTCTTTCCATGGATAGCCGTTTCGTTGCTCGGAAGTTTTTTCGGAAGACTAAGACAGGAAAAAGGCCCCGAAAAAGTTTCAAAACCATTTATGATCGTTGGATCTGTTTTAGTGATCATTGGAATTGCAGACTGGGTTCTGGATAAGCCACTACTCATAACCCGCGAAAATTACAGCGAATTATTTTATCCGCCTACATGGGAATATTTTTCTGTTTACATTGGAAGTATTTTAATTCTACTTCCGGTTTTATATAAATTAAGAAATGTAATGCTGCTTCATTTTTTTGCTGTGTATGGAAGGTCATCTCTTCTCATGTACATTCTTCACACCGTGTTCATCGTTTTCTTTTTCAATGTAAATTTTGAAACCAAACCTTTTATAATTTTTGCGCAATTATTTTTCATGAACGCTTTTTTCCTTTGGTGGATAGCGTTGTTTGTGCAGATCCTGAAAGACCAGGTAAAACGATTGCCTTTTGTACTTCGTTTCGTTATAGGTGGGTGATTGGGTAGATTTTTATCAATCCATTATTCCATCACAAGTTTAACTACCTGCAGTTTCTCCTTGCTTTCCAGTCTCAGCAAATAAATTCCTTTAGAAAAATTTTCTTCATTTAAAAAATAAAATCCATCATTGCTTTTTTCACTTACAATTAATCTTCCTGCAAGGTCATATAACTTAAATTGAAAGGGTGCTGAATTTATTTCTCTTATGCAAATTTTATTTTCTAAATAAGAAACCAGAAAATCAGGGTTGCCCTGCTGCGTTTCTATACCGGTACACACCTGCGTACTCAACACCATTGCATCATTAGCCAAACAACCATTTGTACCGGTAACTACAACGCTGTAAGTATTGGCAGCGCTTACCAAAATTGTTTGTGTAGTTGCGCCAGTACTCCAGTTATAAGTTGCTCCCGGATTTTGCGCATCTAACAAATAAGAAAATCCTGCACAAATACTTGTATCTGCGCCTAAATTAATTTGCGGCGCCGGACTTACAGTAACATTAATTGTTTTAGATCCCGCACAGGCATTTGCGTTATCTATTGCCGTTATAGTATAGGTCATTGTACTTGCCCCGGTAATTGTTGCAGAATTTCCGTTTCCAAAATTACCTGCATTGCTTCCTATCGGAATTATTCCGCTTAAGCCTGTTGTTGGCAGCCAGTAATAATAATTCCAACCGGTGGGAGCAAGTGAAACAACTTGATTTGCGTTCTGACAAATTGCAACTGAAGTTGGATTGATGGTAAAGGTGGGAACGATGCCTGAAATACTTCTGTTTACAAAATAATTTCTTGTTGTTACGCATCCGCTCATATCGGTTGCCGTAATTAAGATCTGGTACACTCCGCCAACTGTGCCATGGTAAGTGGCCATATTATTCTGAACTGAAGAAAAAGATCCGTTACCGCTTGGTGAAGTCCATACATAAGAATAATTAGCTGCTCCGCTTGCAATCATGCATACCGAATCGTTGGGCGGAAGGTTGCACAAACTGATCTGTATTCCACCATTTACATTTTGCGTGAATGGACTTACCCAGAAATTCGGTGGCGTATTATTAAAAGGAATTACAAGACTCGCGGTATCGGCAACGCAGCCGTTAGAGTCTGTGGCAATAACAAAAATTGTTTCAGTAGTAAAAAAAGATCCGCTTGCAGTATTTCCACTTGGTACAAAAGTTCCCATACAACAAGGATCTTGGCCCCAGAGATAGGTTAAAGGCTGATTTCCGTTTGCTGTAAAATTTACTGTTTGCGAACCACAGGGAAAAGTATCTGAAGCAACAAGATTTACCACCGGAAACAAGGTTGAAACTTTTACAAGTACACTTTGAGTTAAAGAGCATCCGTTATTATCAGTTACCGTTATAGAATAATTTGTTGTTGAGGGCGGAGATGCATAAACTGAACTGCTTGTAGAATTCGTTAAGCCCGCAGAAGGAGTCCACAAATAATTATAATTTACGTTGTAATACGTGGAAAGAATTGTTGAATCGCCTGTGCCAATACAGGTTTTTGAAGACGCTGTTGTAAGAAAAGGCAATGGCAATATTGAAATGCTTTTGTTAAACGATGCAGAACAACCGTAAGCATTTTGTACAGCAACATTATAAGTTATGTTTGCGTTTGGAACAGCCAGAACACTTGCACCCGCCGAATCAATTAATGTTGCATATGGTGTAACGGGCGTATTGCTGTTGGTCCACAAATAGGTTTCTGAATTTTCAATTGCGTTGGTTCCATAAAAATGCAAATCAAGTGTATCATTAAGGCAAACCGGATTTGGAGCAGCGGTAATTGAATCGAAATAAATATGATGAATGTAAATGGGTTTGGTGATACTGCTGCTGCCAAACTCATTTGTTACCTGCAAATAAATATAACTGGTATCGCCGGCAGGAATGTTTGAGTAACAACCTTTAAGAACCGGGTTTGAAAGCGCCAGTCCGCCCCAGGCATAAGCAAACGGATTGCCTGAACTCTGATCAACAATTTCCATCTGGTAACAACCGGCTGCGCAGTAATGAATATTTTCTATTGAGAAATTTGCAACCGGCGGCTGACCTGCTATTGTATCCAGGATATTTATATCTTCCAGATAAAAATTCTCATCCACCTTTCCGGGAACAAAATATTTTACCAGCTCAAAACGAAATTCATATTCCTTACGTAA
>JACMLS010000554.1 GCA_014379485.1 Bacteroidia bacterium
CATTCCATGGAAGGGAATTGCTTCTGTAGACTATTATCATGCTCCTATTGCAAATGATACCGGTGCCCACAAAGGGGCTCTGACAGGCGAAAATTACGCCGGACTTAGATATCAGAAAAAGTACAAAGAGTTTTTAGAAGTGAAACTTGCAGAACCCTTAAGGCGCGGGCAAAAATATAAGTTTGAGTACAATATTCGCCTGGCCTTCTGGAGCAACGCAGTTTTAAAATCTTTTGGAGTTCATTTTTCAAAGGTTGGTTATAAAAACCAGTTAGATGTTCTTAAAACCAATACAGTAGATACAATTTGTAAAAAAGAATTTTTGAATAACGGATTTAAATGGATAAAGATTGAAGGGATCTACCAGGCAGACGGGGGAGAAAAATTTATTACGATTGGAAACTTTGCACCCAATGTAAAAAAAGATATGGCCAGGATGAACATTTTAAAAATGGGATTTAAAGAAGCCTATTATTTTGTTGACGATATTTCATTAAAATGGATAAAACCAAAAGATGATGTGGTGGTAGAGTGGGTTGGAAGTTTTATAAACGATACTACCAAAGAGTTGCAGGTAAAAAATGATCTTAAAGTGGGAGAAAAAATTGCTTTGCCCAATATTACTTTTGAAAAAGGCCATTCTTACATAACTCCTGAGAGTTTTGTAGAACTGAATCACCTTGCACAGTTTTTATTCAAACACCCTACCGTAATTATTCAGATCAACGGCCACTCAGATAATACTGGGGGTAAAATAAAAAATCAGAAAATATCTGAGCAGCGGGCTAAAATGGTTTTTGAGTATCTGATTCAAAAAGGCGTGCAGAACAAAATGCTTTTTAAGGGGTATGGCGGCCAGTTTCCGGTAGCAACAAACGATAGCGAAGAAGGGAAAGCTAAAAACCGGAGAGTAGAATTTGAAATAGTGAAACAATAAAAAATGGAAGAGTGGAGGAGTGGAAGCTTGGGTGATGAATTGCCATCTCACAGAACCGCTGATATTTATTGTGTATTGCTCATTCTTCCAATATTTTAACCTTTCAACCATTTTTTATGCAACTAAAATTCCTCGGTGCAACAGAAACAGTAACCGGAAGTAAACATCTTCTTATTACAAGTAAAGGAAAAAACATTCTTTTAGATTGCGGTTTATTCCAGACAAAAGGATCTGATAATTTTGAAATGAATTCTCATTTAGGATTTGAGCCTTCAGACATCGATGCTCTTATTCTTTCGCATGCGCACATTGATCATTCAGGAAACATTCCGTTTTTGTATGCCAACGGATTTAAAGGAAAAATATATTGCACTCCGCCCACTTTAGAAGTTTGCAATATTTTACTTCAGGACTCTGCCCATATCCAGGAAAACGATATCAACTACATCAATAAAAAAAGAAAACAGAAAAATCTGCCGCCTGTGCAGCCTCTTTATACTATACGCGATGCAGAAAAGTGCCTGAAAAATTTTATCCCAATCCCGTATCACACAAAATTCCGTTTGAACGATGAGGTTGAATTTGTTTTTACAGACACAGGCCATATTATAGGAAGCGCTGCAATACAATTAAAATTGTTTGAAGGGCAAAAAGAAATTCATCTAAGTTTTAGCGGAGATGTGGGCCGTTACAGTGATCTGCTCATGAAATCGCCCGAAAAATTTGCGCAGGCAGATTATATTATCTGCGAGTCTACTTACGGAGATCGTTTGCATGATAAAGTAGCCGATGCAGAAATGATATTGCTTGATGTGGTAAAAAGAACCTGCGTAGAAAAAAAAGGAAAACTTATTATTCCGGCCTTTAGTTTGGGAAGAACACAGGAAATTGTTTTTACCCTCGATAAAATGAAAAATGCGGGTTTGCTTCCTGAAATTCCGGTTTATGTTGAC
>JACMLS010000555.1 GCA_014379485.1 Bacteroidia bacterium
CAAATCTGCGAAATCTGTGGCAAGAATTTGGTCAGAATCTTTATCTTAGTAACATGAGAAGCCGTAAAGTTTTTTTTGATACGTACCTGGTTATTTTTGCTTTTACTACTGCGGCCTTGCTGGTCCGTTTGATCTTTTTTCCGGAATTCAGAACTGCTTTTCATTTGTGGACCTGGCTGCTTAGTTTTATTATCCTGTCCTGGCTGTGGGAATCAATTCGTTTCATCAATAATTTCCTGGATAGAAAAATGCCCTTTGAAAAACAGGGACTAAAAAGGATAATTGTGCAAATGCTTTTAAGTATGGTGGTTGTTTTTACGACCCGTTATTTTCTGCTGTGGTATTTCAAAGAAGATCTTCCCTTTCGTCTTGAAAAATTTTCAACCTTATTCCTTTACATTATTGATCTTTTTGTTGCACTGGGTTTAAACATCGGATATTTTGCTTTTTATTTTTTCAATCAATGGAAAAAAACAATTCAGCGTGCGGAGCGCTTGGAAAAAGAAAAAACGCAGGTGCAATTTCACAACCTGATCAACCAGCTCAATCCGCATTTTCTTTTTAACTCACTCAGTTCTTTGCAAAGTCTTATTGAAGAAGATCCGAAACTGGCCTCACAGTTCCTTCAGCAACTGTCTAAAGTGTACCGTTATGTTTTACAGAATAAAGAAAAAGAACTGGTAAATTTAAGGACCGAAAAAGAATTTGTTCTCAATTATATTTCTCTCTTAAATACCAGGTTCGGAAAAGCGATTTATGTAAACATTGATCTGCAAAAAGAAGCCGAAGAAAAATTTATTGTGCCTGTAACTTTACAGATTTTGATTGAAAATGCGGTTAAACATAACGGAATGAGTGCAGAAATTCCTTTGGTGATTGATATTTCTGCTGAAAATGAAAATCTTGTTGTAAAAAACAATCTTCAGAAAAAAGTAAATATAGAAAACAGTAACGGACAGGGTTTGGAAGATCTTAAAAATTTATATGGTTTTCTTTCAGAAAATAAAATTGAAATTATTGAGACGGAAAAAGATTTTTGCATACGTTTGCCTTTGCTGGAAAGATGAAAATAAATTAGAGACAAAAAATTGAAACTGAAAGCACTGATAATAGAAGATGAAGCCCTGCTGGCCCGCAGTCTTGTTCGTCTGCTCGAAAACTCAACACACAACATTGAAGTGATTGGGGTGCTTGAAAGTGTTAGGGCCTGCCAGAAATGGTTCGCTAATAACGCATTTCCAGATGTGATCTTTGCAGATATTCAGTTGTCTGACGGAACAAGTTTTGATGTGTTTAAAGAGATTAACCCGCCCTGTCCCATAATTTTTACAACAGCTTTTGATCAGTACGCAATAAGAGCCTTTAAATTGAACAGCGTAGATTATCTTCTAAAACCGGTTGACGAAAAAGAAATGGCAAATGCATTGGAGAAACTAAAAAAATTCTCCCTCCAAAAAGACGAGACAAGCCTTTCCTCTTTACAGGAATTAATAAAAACCATCTCTTTGCCTGAGCAAAAAACTTTCAAAAAAAGATTTACCGCACATTTCGGAAATAGTATTGTTGCTGTGGGAGAAGATAGAGTTGCCGCTTTTTTCAGAGATGAGTTGATCTTTGTGCTTACTGCAGAAAACGAATCGCTTATTACGGATTATAAAAGCATAGAAGAAATTGAAGAACTTATTGACCCGCAGATTTTTTTTCGCGCCAACCGGCAATACATTATTCACATTGCATCTATAAGTTCTATCAAGCCACATTATTCCGGAAAAATAAATGTGCAGTTAAAAGCGCCTCTAAAAGCAGAAGTGTCCGTAAGCCGCGAAAGGGCCGCTGAATTCAAAAAATGGTTTGAAGGAAACGTGGGGTAATTGCGGCAGATTAATGCCGTAGATTTCGCGGATTGGTTTTAAAATGTTCTGCGCCTTCAATCTGCGTAAATCAGTGCTCCCGATAGCTATCGGGACTGTGGCAAAAACCTTTGTGGGAAATCAGAATTTATAATCCTTATAATCTTTTGTAAATTCTTCGTCTGCAATTTTAGGATTTACCTGCAGAAAAAAATAATCGTATTGCTCATACAAACCTTTATCGTCATACACCACAACGCCCACAGGTACATAATAAAGTGCATCTACATAAATGGTCACATTTTTTGCGTAAGAGGTTGGAACCTTAATAATATCTCCCTCGTTTACATCGTTAAATCCATCAAGGCTTGGGTTGTTTTCAAGAATCATGTACTCGCCTACATATAATTTTCTTGCAATAGTAATCAGGTTCTCGCCTTTAAGTACCTTGTAGTTTACATAAGCAAAATCAGGATTGGTGACATTTATCTTGTAGCATTTCTGATAATTATGCTCTTCTTCTCCTGCATATTTAAAATAAGTTGGAAATTTATCTCCGGCTTTAAGTACTATCTGGTGAATGATATCAGTAAGGTAAGTAAAACCCATTTCATTTATGGTGTGATGTTGTTCTTTACGCATCAGGCTTCCCATAGGGTCTAAATTCAGATTTACGTATGGAAACGCGTTTGGATTTACATATGCCTTGCCATTGTTAGTGCCCTGAAGCCACAATACTTCCACTCCTTTAATGTTGATGTATAATTTGCGGGGATGTAATTTGAGTTTTACAGAAGAGCCGTATTTTTTTTCTTTCCCTTTAATGCGCTCTATTACCTTTAAATTCCATTTCATGGTTTCAAGCTTTCCCACAGAAGTAATCAGTTTATTAACGATTTCTTTTGCATCTTTTTCTTCGGTGTTTTTTTTAGAAACAGGGCACAAAGAAAGTAGCAGTGTGCAGGTCAAAAGAAGGACGCTTATTTTAAAAAGTTGTTTCATTTTCAGAGAATCTCAAAAGTAAGCATGTTTTATGATTTTTAAAAGAAAAAAAGCTGCAGTATCTGAAGCAAATCTTACCCTTCTTTTTTTTATTCGCGAAAATTTGCGCCATTCGCGGCTAAGCAGCGTTAATTATTTTGCGGCTAAAAATTGTAGTCTTTATACGATCTGGTAAATTCAGCGGCGTCAATTGGCTTGTTAACGATGATATTGCTGTGCTCGTAACTTTCCCAAAGATCTTTTTCGTCGTACAAATTAATGGCAATGGGCAATTTTGTTTTTTCGCTGATAAAAAGCGTTGCTTTTGCGCAATAGTTATTTGGAAGTTTGATCACCTGGCCTTCTTTTATAGTTCCGTAATAGCTGTGTAAATTGTTTTTGCTGCGAATCATATAATCGCTCAGTGAATGTTTTATTGCAATAGTGGCAACGCTTTCGTTTTTACCAACGGTATAATCATAATAGGCAAATTCTTTGTTCTCGTACATGATCATGTGGCAGTTCTCTCCTTTTTTATTTATTATGCCGTGATAAGAAAAGTTTTTTGAGAGTTTTTCTCCCCCGTCTTTTACAAGAATAGATTTCATGGTACGAGCAATGAAAATAAACCCAAGTTCGTTAATGGTGTAATGCTGGTTTTTGCGCATTAAAGATCCGTAGGGATCAAGGTACAAAGCAGTGTACGGAAAAACATGGGGCTTTACCAATGCATTGTTTTTGTGTTGTCCGTCAAGGTAAAGGATCTCAATTTTTTTTATTGAGTTTTTAAAATATAGTTTTCTGGGAGCGGCCTCAAA
>JACMLS010000057.1 GCA_014379485.1 Bacteroidia bacterium
AAACAGACTGAAATTTTTTACAATGTATTGTGTGGCCAGAATTCTTTTTTCAACTATGATCTTATTAAAACGCATAGAACGGTTTGGATGTTCATTCATTCTTACCGTTGTTTTTTCTGATAGAAAAAGATCCTGGCTCCAGGTGTTTGAAAAAAGAAAGATCCAGTCTTCCATTCCTGAGTAGATCCGGTCAGCTTTAAAAAGACGCAGGTCAGGGTTGTTGTTGCGGATACATACGTTGCAGGCAAAGGGATTTCCCTTTTTTAAAATTTTGTAATCATAAATTCCTTCCTGTAACTGATCTATCGGTGCTTTAAAAACCAATCCGTTCTCTATAAAATCAAATTTAGTGGCAAAAAAATTAATTTTAGGATGTTCATCTGCGAGGTTTTTAAGGTGGCTGAGGTGGCCGGGTAAAAATTCATCGTCTGAATCAAGAAAAACGATCAGTTCTCCTTTCGCTTCTTTTATTCCGTAATTCCGTGCCGCTGCCCGTTCTTCGTTTGCCTTAAGGAAATAACGAACACACGCATGTTTTGCGATCAGCTCATGTACAATTGCAGAAGTATTATCAGTACTGCCATCGTCAATAATTAAAATTTCAAAATCGGTAAAATCCTGTTTTAAGACAGATTGAATGGTGGCGGTCAAAAAATGTCCGCGGTTATAACTTGGAATAATGATTGAAAAAAGAGGCATTAACGGCGGGTAAAATTACGCATCAAAGTTATCAAATACTTGTTTAAAAAAGAAGAGCGAAAGTTAATGATGCCCACCTTTTGTTGTTTGTAAAAAGCAGGAGAAATGGCTTTTATTTCTTTTGCTATTTGCTTAGCCTTTTCCAGGCGCATCTCAGAATATTGAAAATGCATCATGATCTGCAAATGATAAAGAAAAGCTTTTTCAATGTTGTGAAAAGAAAATTTATTGTTCACTTTGTATTTATGCGTTTTGTCTTCGGAAAAACCAAGGTCTGCGAATTTTTTTTTGAGCGGCTCACTGAACTCAAACGAATTCAGCACACGGCTGAATACAAGGTTCCAGTCCTTACAGAATTTAAGACTATGGTTTGTTTTACTTTCGTCGTGCAGGCGATAGCGCGAAAAAAGTTCGTCTGCAAAAACAATTTCATAATTAAGTGCAGCACGTACCAGCAATTCATAATCCATTCCATAGTGCAGCGTCTCGTCAAGCAAACCGGTTTCATCAATCAGTTTTTTTCTGAAAAAAGAAGAAGGTTGCGGAAAGGGGATATATGCAAGATATTTTAATTTAAGATCTTTTTGTTTTTTACCTATAATCTGTTCTTTTTTGCCTGCGCCGTATAAAACAGATTTTCCATGAACCATTATTGCATTTGGGTTTTTTTTGAAGAGATGCTCTGCTTTTTTTAATGCCCCCGGTAAAAGCACATCATCGCTGTTTAACCACATCACAATATCTCCGTTTGCTTTTTTAAGACCTTTGTTAATGGCATTGGTTTGTCCCTTGTCTTTTTCGCTTACCCACCAGTTGATCTTTGAACTGTGTTTTTTTATTATTTCAACTGAATTATCAGTACTGCCGCCGTCCACAATAAAATGTTCAAAGTTTTTATAATCCTGGTGGTACACAGATAAAATTGTTTCTTCCAAAAATTTTCCCTGATTATAAGATGGTGTTATGATAGTGAATTTTAGCAAGGTCTTTAATTAATTGAGTTCAATGAAGCATAAATATCGCCAAATCCACCCAGAAAGTTTTTATCTGCTTCTATTCTTAGAAGCAGATCGTTATAATTTATCCATTTCGAAAGAACAAATTCGTTTGATTCGTCAAGAGAGAAATTGAATAAATAATTTTCAGATATTTCATGTAATCGGTTGAGACATAAAAAAACATTTTCTGCCTGCTCAGGAATGGTATATTCAAAAGAAATGATTTGCACGGGTTGAGACAAGCCCTTTAGTACTTCAATTTCAAAACCCTCTACGTCTATTTTAATAAATTTAGGAAGACCATATTGGGAAATCAAATTGTCAAGGGTATCTACCTCAATTTCTTCTTTTTTATTCCATTCATGATTTCCGAATCTGCCCTTTTTCACTTTTGAAATCCAATCCTGCGACATTGATGAAATTGTGGAGGCTCTTGAATTAATGTAAATGAATGACCTTTCTTTTTTTGACCCTAAAGCACACTTCTTTAAAACAATTGAGTCGGAAAATTTAATTTTTAAAAAATAGTAGCAATACTTCTGTGGTTCAATTGCAACAACCTTGTTCTTTAAACTAAAAAATATAGCAACCCTGTTTCCTAAATTGGCGCCAACATCAAAAACAAGATCACCGGGATTCAGAAAAAGAGAATAAAATGACTTACGATCTTCAAAGACTGTTACTGAGGTTTTATAAATTTTTGGATGAACAAACCTTCTCACTTTTTCTTTAAAAAAAGAAAACAAGGCCTTCAGATAACTAAATTTCATACTCCAGCATTAATAATTCAAATTTAATGTTTTTTGGGAGACTAAATGTTATAGTCCTGAAATTGAATTGTTAGCGGATGTGT
>JACMLS010000556.1 GCA_014379485.1 Bacteroidia bacterium
ATGTTCAAAGAAGATTATAGCCAGATGGTTGTCGTAAAAGGAATTGAAGTTTATTCTTTATGCGAACATCATATGCTTCCGTTTTTCGGAAAGGCGCACATTGCATATATTCCCAATGGTTGCATTACAGGTCTCAGTAAAATTCCAAGAGTGGTTGATGCCTTTGCAAGAAGATTACAGGTGCAGGAAAGATTAACCAATGAAATCCGCGATTGTATACAAGATACGCTGAAACCTTTGGGTGTTGCGGTTGTAATGGAATGTACACACCTTTGCATGCAAATGCGTGGCGTTCAAAAACAAAACTCAACAACCACCACTTCTGCTTTTACAGGAGAATTTTTAAAAGCCACCACAAGACAGGAATTTATAAGTCTGATCAGTGCTTGTTTAAAATAATTTAAACACCGAGATTAATTTCTTTGGGCTAAAGCCCGGTTTTCTTTTTGGACTTTAATCCCTCCCGCTAAAGCAAGAGGGTTAGTAAAGTTTATATCCGGATTTTTCTACCTATTTTCCTGAAATTCTCTCTTCAAAGCAGGAGGGTCATTGAAATTTAAACGCATATTAAAAGCGTAATTTCTCCTAAGTTTTCTTCAAACACGCAACTCTAAATCAATATCCTGCGTGGCTTTAGCCTGCAGGTGGAAGCCAAAAAAAAATTCGGGCTTTAGCCCAATTGTGGTAAGCCTTGTCTTAACACACTTTCGTTTTTTAATTCCCTGAACTTTACTAAATTTACAATACAATCCTCCAAATATGAAAAAAATTCTACTCCTGCTTTTTATTTTTTCCATTGGAAAATATTTTTCCCAAATAAATATTACTGTTACAAATCCTGTTGCAGAACAGATCATGTTGGGCAATTACAATCCGGCAACTTATCTTCCAACAACTGTTTTAAATTTTCCTGACACTATTTTTAAAGGTATTAACAAACGCGTTTCTGCAGATACTTTAAAAAAATATATAATTCAGCTCGCCAATTTTAAGAACAGAAATTCAGGTTCTGATACAGTTTCACCTGCAAAAGGAATTGGCGCTGCAAGAAGATGGGTGTATTCTAAATTTCAGGAATTCAGTGTGGCAAATGAAAATCGTTTAATTCCATCTTACTTACAATTTGATCTCGCTGTTTGTAATGTTCCGCAACACAGAGATATTTTTGCGGTGCTGCCCGGAATGGATACCACTGATAAATCTGTTATAATTGTTGAAGGGCATATTGACAGCCGTTGCGAAAATTTGTGCGATACAAGTTGTATGGCGCAAGGCGTTGAAGACAATGCAACCGGAACTGCTTTGGTAATAGAACTGGCAAGAGTAATGAGTAAATACGCTTACAACCACACCATTATTTTTATTGTGACGATGGGAGAAGAACAAGGTTTATACGGTGCGGAAGCTTTTGCAGATTACGTTCAGCAAAATGCAATTCCGGTTAAAGCCGTTCAGAATAATGATGTAATTGGAGGAATTATCTGCGGACAAACTTCTTCGCCTCCCTCCTGTCCCGGTTTAAATGTTATTGA
>JACMLS010000058.1 GCA_014379485.1 Bacteroidia bacterium
CATACAATAACCTGCCAATGCGGCCGCGCTGAACAAAATGTGTGTCAATAATTACGTTATTGATATAGCCCAATCCGACAGTAATTTTTACTTCGCCTTTAAGCATTGCTTCACTGCTGCTGCCCTGGTAGATCATGTTGTTAGAACTTGCAGCCGCTCCTGCAGATGTGCCCGAAATAATAAAATTTTCGTTCTCATATCGCTCAAGCAGTAACTGGTGAAATGCAGTGCCGCCAAAAATAGAAGTAAGACGCAACTGATCTCCGCCGGTAAAAACTACTACGTCAGCATTTCTTAAACGTTCAATGGTGTCGGGTGCGTTTGCTTCATCGCGCTTACGCACATCCAATACGTGAACATCTTTAACGTCAAGATTTCCAAAAGCGCTTATATATTCCTGCCCAACCTCTTCCGGAATGCTTGAGGCGGTGGTAATGATCTCAATTCTTGAAGCGTTTTTTTTAGCTGCTTCTGTTGTAATGCGTTTTAAAATTCCACGGTCAAAAAATTTAAGTTTCTGTGGTAAGTCCGCCTGGTTCTCTGCATAACTCCCTTTATCCACAGACCCACCTATTATAATTAATTTTCCTTTTGGAACGCTCATAAGATTTAATTTTAAAGACAGACAAATGTAAAGATAAGACCATAGTTATTTAATGAAAGCAGCCTCATTTATTCAACGCTTTTAAACAACCAAATGTTATCTATTGGCCGGCCTGTCGCCCATTCAGTGTTTTTGAGGAATAAACAGGCTATTAAAACGTTTAAGATTTAGTTTATTTCAAAAACAACAGGTATATTAATGAAAAATTTCCTTCCCCTTGTAAAGTAAGGCTTTTGCTTATTCTTTACGAACAGAAATTTTTTGGTTTAAAATAAATCAATTAATATTAAAGATTAAAAAATAAGAATTATGAAGATTGTTGAAATAAAAGCGATGAGAGGCCCTAATTACTGGTCTAATTACAGAAAGAAACTGATTGTAATGAAACTGGATCTTGAGGATCTGGAAGAATTTCCTACCAATAAAATTAAAGGATTTGGTGAACGGCTAAAAACCATGTTTCCTACCATGATCTCTCATCGTTGCTCTAAAGATTACGAAGGCGGATTTTTTGAAAGAGTGAAAGAAGGAACCTGGATGGGACATGTAATAGAACACATTGCCCTCGAAATTCAGACCCTTGCCGGTATGGAAGTTGGTTTTGGAAGAACACGAGGAACCGGAACCGCAGGTGTTTACAATGTTGTTTTTTCTTACATGGAAGAAGAAGTTGGGTTTTATGCGGCAAAAGCTTCAGTTAAAATTGCTGAAGCGCTTATAGCCGGCACAGAATACGATCTGCAAAGCGATATTAAAACCATGCGCGAAATGCGCGAACGCTTTCGTTTTGGACCAAGTACCGGTTCTATTGTTGACGAAGCAGTGGCAAGAAACATTCCTTTTATCCGTTTAAATAATGATTCGCTTGTTCAGTTGGGGTACGGAAAAAACCAGGTGCGTTTTCGTGCAACTATGACTGATAAAACAAGTTCTATTGCAGTAGATCTTGCCAGTAATAAAGATGAAACAAAACGTATGTTGCAGGAAGCCGCAATTCCCGTTGCAAAAGGAATGTGCATTTCTCACGAGTCAGAAGTAGAA
>JACMLS010000557.1 GCA_014379485.1 Bacteroidia bacterium
ATCTTCCGTTCCAATTAAGAATAACAATGGCGGTTTCAGAAAATTCCATACATTATTTAGGCATGCTAAAATTATCATCAAGCGCATTGCCATAGGTTCCGCCCGGTTTTTCAAAATCAAGATCGGCACCCTGCACGGTTCTTTTCATAATCTTAAGTCTCCAGCGGGCATCAAACATTTCTCCTCTTGCGTCTGAGTGAATGAGCTTGTATTTGTTTCCGGCAATTTCATTATTACAAAAAATAAACATTTTATTTCTCTGTATCTGCCCTGTTCCCGGATCTGTAAGTGTATAATACTGCCAGATCTCGTATGGATAGGTGTTATTTTCACTCAACACTTCGTTTCTGCTGTTGGGTGTGCCAAATTGTAAATAAACTCTTCCGCGGTCTGTTGCATAGCCTTTAATTTTTCCGGCAGCAAAAATTGTATTTACAATTAAAACCTGTTTATAATATTTTTTCCATTCTCCTTCAGGGTCAACGTCATTATGATTTTTCCAAAAGGCGTAAAAATACTTTTGCATTTGCTTTACGTCTTTATTCTTAACAACATTTGCCGCATATTCTCTGTCAGACACAGAAGAAACAGGCCAGATACAACGAATAAAATCAGCCAGCGTATCTGCGTTGGTTACTGTTTTTATAAAACTGCTGTCTGCATTTACGGTACTCAGATCTGCCAAAGGGTTTATTGTAACAGAATTTTTTCGCTGAAAAAAAACTCTTTTTTGTGAAAGTAGTTTGTTGAACTGATCTTTTACCTCAAGCACCAAATTATAATTTCCGCTGCGTAGTTTCTGAATTTCCATTTGGGCAAGCAAAACGTTTACGTTGGCAGCGGTTTGTTTATCAAAACCGGCATAACCTTCTACTTTTTGTTTGGTTTCAAAATTTTCAATAAAATAGAAAAAAGCAAAACGTTCTCCGTTACCAAGTATTTTGCCCACATTATAAGCTTCCGCATAAAAGGCCAGCCTTGTCATTGCATCGGTATAAGTGCTTACAGAGTAGGGGATGAGATCATAACCACTTTTAGTTATTACTGTGGGATTGGTTGATTTTGAGAATTTTTCGAGCAATTGCACGTCAGAAAAAACAATTTCACTCTCCGGAAATTTTATTTCGATACGTTCATTTACTGTGAATTTCTTTTTTGACGCAGAATTAGGGTCAGAAACAGACATTTCAAGCGCGTAAATTCCGTTTGGAACAGAAATTCTTTGCTGATCAATAAAACTTGGTCTTTTATCGCTGGTATCACTTACTTCAGGGCTAAAAAGCAGGTATTTTTTGGGGGCAAAAACAGAATCTTTCCTGAAAAGGGCAATAGAAACCTCTAAAGAACCCTGAAATTTGCCGTTTTCTAGTTTTTTATAAATAACAGAAGATCCGTTAATTGTAAGATAAGTTTCCAGAAAAGGCGAAGCCCCGGGAATATTAAAGAGGTTGTAATTGAAATAACCTTTAATGTCGCCCCCGCGCACTGCCCCTAAATAAAGGGCAAAAAAAGCAAAAACCAGTAATTTTTTCATTTTGAATGGCTTAATAATAATAATGCGGGGATACTCTAACAAATATAGTCAGAAAAAACAATTTTTGAAAGAGCAGTTTTACAAGTGGAAAATAATAGTACTTTTGCCCCCGGAGAAATGGCAGAGTGGTCTATTGCGGCAGTCTTGAAAACTGTTGTGGGTTATACCACCGGGGGTTCGAATCCCTCTTTCTCCGCCAAAAGCCCTTCAAAAGAGGGCTTTTCTCTTTTTAAATAACCTCCACTTTTCCCGAAACCCTTGTCTTTACAGTACCTACAGGCTAAAGGAGTTAAAAATGTTTAATGAATCATAACTTCATTTTATCCTTTTAATTTCATTCGACTGTTACCCTACTGGTTACCCAAGCGATTTGGTAACTAAAGCAGGGTACCAAAAGTTGATAATTGTAAACAGCGAATTGAATTTGGGAACTTTCTAAAGTATTATTGCCAAACAAGGAATAATACAACAGATGGACAAATTGAAATTAAACTTCTTTTTAAAGGGAGACAAAACAAAAGACGGCTTAACTGCCATTTACGGAAAAATTAAACTAGGTTCTACCTCATGTACTTTTTCAACAGGGAAATACATTTTACAGGATAGATGGGAAAAAACAAACTGTTTGAGAACCGCCCAAAGAATTGAAACAGAGGCATCGCTAAAAGAACATATTTCCTCTATTCGCCTATCGGTCGAAAGAACGCATACCAAACTAATCAAAGATTCAGACAGCAAAATTACCGCTATGGATTTGAAGAAAATTTGCTTTGGTTCTCAGATCAAGCAAGAAAAGCAAATAAGTCTTTTAGACGTTGTTAACTACCACAACAAGTATTTTAAAATGCAAGTAACAAAAGGGGATAGAGCTAAGGGTTCGGAGGAAAAGTATGTAAGGATGGGAGAAGTTCTAAAGGACTTTTTGAAAAGCA
>JACMLS010000558.1 GCA_014379485.1 Bacteroidia bacterium
CATGGCGCCAAAATCAAGGCCTTTGTAACCGGACTCACTCATTTCTACAGTAAGTAAAGCCACAAAATGATTCTTTACAATTACCGGAACGCGCCATGATTTTAAAGGAATTACTTTATTTTCTTTAGCGCTTTGGTAAAAGGTAAAAACCTGGTAAGGCTCGCCCATTGTTAGTTCAGAAATTTCTGCTTTGCTGTTAAATCCATAATCTTTTTCATGGCCTTCCGGAATTAATTTTGTGAAAGCCGAAATGTCTCGAATTGCTGCTTTTTTCACCAATTCTGACTCTGAGACCTTGTTTTGGCCATAAAATAAGGCCGGAAAGGTCAGTAAAAACGCAAAAATCAGGTAACTTTGCCTCATGGTTGTAAATTTGACATAAAATTACGCCCTTTTTTTAATCGTTGAAATTGCGTTGAATGAAAAGAATTTAGTACATTTGTCCTCCAAATTTTAACAATAAAAAGCAAACAGAAATGTATTTATCATCAGAAATAAAAAAAGGGATCTTCAAAAAAAACGGTGGATCTGAAACAAATACCGGGTCAGCGGAATCGCAAATTGCCTTGTTTTCTCATCGCATAGACCATTTAACGGCACATTTACAGGTACGTAAAAAAGATTTTGGAACACAGCGTTCTTTGATCAACTTAGTTGGTAAACGCCGCGCTTTACTTGATTATCTGAAAAGAAAAGACATTACAAGATATCGCTCGATTTTAAAAGACTTAGATCTGCGTAAATAATGAACACACTTCGACAAGGCTCAGTGTGACAGAAATTAAAAAGGCATCCCGTAATAACGGATGCCTTTTGTATTTTTTTTGACATACTTCGACTGCGCTCAGTATGACAAAAAAAATTCGACAGAGCTCAGTATGATAAAAAAACATCGCGGAATTTCGCGTTGACTGATGAAGAACTAAATAAATAATATATAAATCAGTTCCGGAAACGCCGGAACACAAAACAAAAACAAAATGTCACAAATAGGAACAACACATACCTTTGATCTCGGAGACGGGAGAATGGTAACACTTGAAACCGGTAAATTAGCCAAACAGGCAGACGGTGCAGTAGTAGTAAAATTAGGAAATACTATGTTGCTTGCAACAGTAGTTTCTTCTAAAGATGCAAAAGCCGGTGTAGATTTTTTACCACTTACGGTAGACTACCAGGAAAAATTTGCATCGACCGGATCAATTCCCGGCGGATTTTTAAAACGCGAATCAAGACTTTCTGATTATGAAATTCTGATCAGCAGAATCGTGGATCGCGCAATGCGTCCTTTATTTCCTGAAGATTACCACGCAGAAATTCAACTGGCAATTACTTTAATTTCTTCTGATAAAAAAACAATGCCAGATGCATTGGTTGGTTTAGCGGCTTCTGCAGCAGTTGCAGTTTCTGATATTCCTTTTAACGGACCAATTTCTGAGTGCCGTGTTGGAAAAATTGATGGAAAATATGTTTTAAATCCAACAATAGGAGAACTTGCTACTTCTACAATTGATATGATCATTGCCGCATCTGCACACGATATTGCAATGGTAGAAGGTGAGATGAGTGAGATCACTGAAACAGAAATGTTAGAAGCAATTCAGTTTGGTCACGAAGCCATTAAAAAACAAATTCAAGGAATAAAAGATTTTGCTGAAAAAGCAGGCTTAAAACCAAAACGCGAATATAATCATGAAACAAATGATCTTGAATTAAAAGAAAAGATCAGCAAAGCAACTTATCAGAAAGTGTATGATGTTGCTAAATCAGGAAACGCAAACAAACACGAGCGTAAAGCTGCGTTCAAAGCAATTCTTGAAGAATATAAAGCAAGCATGACCGAAGAAGAATTGAAAGAAAAAGAAGGGCTTGTAAATAAATATTATCATCATGTAGAATACGATGCAATTCGTCGTGTTGCCTTAGATGAAAAAATTCGTTTGGACGGAAGAAAAACAGTGAACATACGCCCCATCTGGAGCGAAGTAGATTATCTTCCATCAGCTCACGGTTCTGCAGTATTTACGCGCGGAGAAACACAAGCGCTTACTTCAGTAACTTTCGGAACAAAATTAGATCAGCAATTAATTGACGGCGCTTTTATACAAGGCGAAAATAAATTTATGCTGCATTACAATTTCCCTGGTTTTTCTACCGGAGAAGTAAAACCAAACAGAGGTCCTGCAAGAAGAGAAGTTGGTCATGGAAACTTAGCAATGCGCGCATTAAAAAGAATGATTCCGGAAACCTGTCCTTACACAATCCGTATCGTTTCTGATATTTTAGAAAGTAACGGTTCTTCGTCTATGGCCACAGTGTGCGCTGGTACACTTGCTTTAATGGATGCAGGTGTTCAGCTAAAAAAACCGGTTGCAGGTATTGCAATGGGTCTTATAACTGACGACAAAGGTAACTACGCTATCTTAAGCGATATTTTAGGAGACGAAGATCATTTAGG
>JACMLS010000559.1 GCA_014379485.1 Bacteroidia bacterium
CTCAAACATTACAGTCTGTTCATCCAGTGCAATCGTTTTACTCCGGTATAACTCGTTTTCAAAAGCCGCTTTTTCATTTTTAATTTCTTCAGATAAATCCTTCAACTTATTATCATATAAAATTCTTTCTGCCAGGCATGCATTTTCCTTTTCCTGTAATGCCTGTGTCTTATAAAGATTCTTTTCAGTTTGGAAATTTTCAGCCAACTCATTTAATTTATTTTCATAGAACTCCTGTTGGGCCTGAACTGTATTATCCTTTTGAATCAGTAACTGCGACTCAAACCGGGCTTTTTCGGCCTCAGTTTTTTCCAATAACCGATTGATGTTATTTTCAGCTAATTGCCTTTCTGCGAAAATGGCTTTCTCTTTTTCATCAAAAATATTTTTCTCATATTCTTCTCTCCCGAGTTTGTTTTGTTCAAGTACATTTTCAAATTTGTGATTCAATTCTTTTCGCTCCGCAATCATCTTCGACTGTAAGTCTTCAAACAGCGATTCATAATACTTTTTTTGCTTTTCAATATCCTTAGACAACAGGTTTATTTTATTTTCATAGAGTTCTTTTTCGGCTCCTATAACATTTTCATTTTCCTGTACGGTTAAGCTTTCATGAGCGAGCCTGTCCTGCCGGATTTGTTCGTAGATTTCTGCTACTTTGTTTTCAAATTGTAGCTTTTCAAACGCTATTGATTCTTGTTCTTCTTCCTTTAATTGTTTTTGATAAAGCTCTTTTTCCCTTTGATTAATTTCTGCTAAACGGTGTAATTCATTTTCATAAAACTCTTTTTGCTCCTGAATAATATTTACCTGGTTTTGTAGTAAATCGTTTCTAAAAGTTTCCTTCTCAATTTTAACCTCATCAAGTAAATCATTTACTTTATGCTCATAGGCTTCATTCCCTGACCGGACTATTTCAGATTTTTGCGCGGTTAATTTTAATTCGTAACTGTTTTTTAGCGTTTGTATTTGGTCAAATGCCTCCTGTAATTTTATTTCATAATTCTCTCTCTGCACCAAAATCATTTTCTCGTGATCAGCAATTAGCTCATTTTCAGCAGCCGCTCTTTCTTTCCTTATTTGATCCAGGGACAATGTTAATTCATTTTGATGGCTCTTCTTTTCTGCTTCTTTTACCTTTTCTATTTCCACGCTTAAATGACCCTCATACTCCTTTTGGTAAAACTGGTTTAACTCTTCTTTTAGATGTCTTAACCGTGTTTCATAATTTTTATTTTCTATTTGACGAATCCGCAGGCGTTCCTGCTCTAATTGAATATCAAACACTTTCTGTTGACGCTGTTTTGCTTCGTCAATTTCCCATTTGCCGTCTTTTTCATTCAATTCATGATTTGCAGGGCTTTCCGGAAGTATCGCACTAATTTTTTTTCTGTACGAAATATTTTCAGTCCCCACTATTTCCTGTTTGTGGTTTTTATTTCCAGGTTCACCGTTAGTATTTGAACTCCTGTCGGCAATGGCCAGGTAACCGGGCGCCTTGTTATTAACCGAATAAAAATTTTCTTTATTAGGGCTGTGAATATCCAGGTAAAAATGCCAGGCCTCACTAATAATAAATGGCAATAAAAAAGCTGAGGCGCTACCCAGGGCCAGTACA
>JACMLS010000560.1 GCA_014379485.1 Bacteroidia bacterium
CGGCGCTATTAATGTGGCCTTGAAAAGTAAAATGATCAAAGGGGTCATAAAAAAAATCATTGCCTGATAATTTTCTGCATCTGTGACACTATTTTAACCAAAAACGTTATAATTAGGGAAATAATACCAGGAAAATAAGGCATCAATTCAATTTCTGCAAAATGATCAAAAAAAATTCAATATTATTTTCTTCACTACTTTTTCTTCTGTCTGCTCATCTTTACTGCCAAAAAACATCTTCTTATGTAATTTTATTTGAAACCAATAGTTTTAATATAAGTGCAGAAAATAAATCTGCGTTAAAATTTTTTTTAGCTGGCTTTGATACGGTTTCCATTTCAACTGTTTCTGTTCTGGGCTATTGTGATGAAAGAGGCACAAACGAAAGTAATCTGATTCTTTCAGCCAAAAGGGCCAACAAAGTCAAAGATCTTTTGATCCAGCTAAAATTGAATGCGCAACTGATAAAAGAATCTGAAGGAAAAGGAGAATTAGAAACTGCAAAAGATGAAAAAATACGGCCAGATTTTCTATTGGCTCAGAACCGAAAAGTAGAAATAAAAATTACATTTAACTTAATTGAGAAAGAAAAAATAATAGTCTCCGATAAACCTAAAGAATCAGAAGTAGTAAAAACTGAACCGGAAAAAACACTTCCTTCCGACACAAAAGGCAGGCTCACAGAAAATCAAAAAGTAGGAGACAAAATTACTTTAGACAATATTTTGTTTGAAGGAGGCGAGCATTTTTTTTTAAAGGAATCTTATCCGGCTCTGCAAGAATTGGGCGCAACTATGTTGAAAGTAAAAAAATACCACATTCTTATTTTAGGTCACGTATGTTGTGTGCAGCCCGGATTTGACGGAACAGATTTTTCTACAGGCGAAAGAAATTTATCGGTTACCAGAGCCAAAGCTGTTTATGATTATCTGGTTCAAATTGGAGTAGATGCAAAACGACTGGATTATAAAGGAATGAAAGGCGATTTTCGCACAGGTAAAGGAGATAAATATGACCGCAGGGTAGAAATTGAAATTATGGATATTAAAGAGGAATAAACTAAATTTGTTCTCCTGAACAATAAACCAATCAATAGGTAAATAAGACACAAAAGGCTATGAAAAAATTTGAAAGCTCTTTTCTCCAGAAATAAGAAAAAATATCCATACCAAATGACAAAAAAATTAACTCTTTCACTACTCATACTATTTTTCTCCGCAAAGATCTTTTCGCAAACCGGAATTTTCTGGTATGGAGATACTACCAGCGAATTTGTAAACAACCGCATTATTGCAATGAAAGAAAATGCAGATGGAGAGATTTTTTTAATGGGAAAAGCAAGTGACAGGGATTTTAAAAATACGCACGCATGGTGGGGCTCAGTTTTTAAAACAGGGAAGCTAAAATTTCAAAAAATACTCGAAGCAAAAAATCCGGTTTATGAGCTCAACAATTTTACGATCTGCGACGTGAACAAGATCAGGATGTGGGGAACAGAAAAGGTAAACGGAAAACTTTCTATCATGATTAAAACCATTGATGTGAGAGGAGAACTGATTGGCGAAGATGCTATGATGACAAACACCACCACACTTACCGGAGATGTTTTTCAGTTGGACAATACCTTTGCACTTTTTACTAAAACAGTTAAGAGCAGTACTACCGGAAAATTTCACATTTCCTATTATAAATACAACGTAAAAACAGATGAACAAATCTGGTACAAAAAAATTGTGGCGGCACCCAACACAACAGAAGTAAACGAAGAAGCTTCAAAATTTTTTGTAATGAAAGACGGCTCAATTATTTTATTGGCCAAATTATACAACGATGAACTTTCTGCGTACTCTGCCATTATGTATAAAATAAAAGCAAGCGGAGAAATGATCTGGAGAAAAGAACTGGAATCTTACCCGGCATTTGTGCAACAGGGAATTGCTGAAGGAAAGAACGGACAACTGATCCATTTCAGCAGTATGGCCACCGAACAGGAAGTGCTTGGAAAAACAAAACTTACGGTAATGGACACTTCCGGAAAAATTATTTCAACTACCGAGTTAAAAGACATTCGTGCCAATGGAATTCTGCAACTTAAAAACGGAAATTTACTTTTATACGGAGCAAAATATATTAAGGGCGGAATGTATGTAGTAACAAAAGGAAGTTTTCAGTTACTTGATCAGAATTTAAAACAAATTAAAGCAGAAGAATTAGGATTGTTTGATGCCCCTGACGCCCTATTGCCAAGTCTTGCAATGACAACAAAACCAACGAGCTCTGATTTTATTACTGCACTTCAATTAAAAGACGGA
>JACMLS010000561.1 GCA_014379485.1 Bacteroidia bacterium
AACTGCCCCAATGTTGTTGATTATTGCTCCTTCCCCGGCGCGATAGCCCACTTCTCTATGAATAGCTAATGCCTGCTGAAATTGCTCTAATGCTTGCGGGTACTGTCCTAAGCTGCGATAAACTTCACCAATGTTGTTGAGAGTAGTACCTTCCATAGCGCGATAGCCCACTTCTCTATGAATAACTAATGTCTGCTGAAATTGCTCTGGTAGTGGGTTCATATTTTTTCTGAAATTCTTCGGGCATTGCATACGTGGCAAAATAAAATCTTTTTAAAACGCCCATACTTTCTGTTCCGTCCGGAAATTCAACCTTAAAAATATCTCCTTCGCGTATTTCGGCAAGATCTTCCTGATCAAAAAATGCTTTTATGGTAAGGTTATAATTTTTGTGCATAGAAATTATGCTTTCACTTTTCAAAGCAGTTTCGTACTGATGTAAAAAAAGCCGTGTAATAATTCCATCTATGGGCGATTTAAAATAACGGTAAGGGCTCATGTATTCTCCGCTAAAATCATCTTTCTTTGATCGCTGTCCGTAACCACCACCTCCATAACCACCAGTGCCATTGCCAACACGTATGCTGGTGCCACCGGGGCTTACAGCAGAAGGGCCCAGCGTACCTATCATTTCAGTAAGCTGTGCGTTTTCTTTTCTGAATTTTTCGTTCTCTGTAATCAATTTTGTGATCTCTCCTTTTATCTGTTCTAATCTTGCTTTGGGCAATACATCTAAAATAACTTCGTTGGTAATTCTTCTTAACTCTCCCTGGTAACTTTGCACCAACTCATTATTTCTCGAAACTTCAATGTTATTCATTGCAATTTTCTTTTTCAAAGCATACACTTCTTTCCACCACCAGCTATCTGCCTCGCCTCCGTTAGAATTATTAATGGCAACAGAACCCGAACCTCCTCCTCCGCCCCCATCGTTCTCATCATTTTCTGAATAGGCAAACAAAGTGTCGTTTACTCTTACACTGTCTCCTTCACTCACTTTAAAATCTACAATGCGCGCATCATCAGTAAGGCGTATGTTCAGACTCTCAAGCAGCACCTGCCCGTTTGCATGCACGTACAAAGATTTATGAACGATGTAATACACAAGAAAAAATAAAAATAAAGCAAGCAAAATAAGATAAATGATCCGGTCCCAGTTACGGCTCTTGCGTATCTTATCTTCGTTTACAACACGAATAAGCGATTTGTTTCTCTGAAAACTTACACTCTTCATTTGCCCTTATTCTTTTTTTGATTGTCTATCATTTTCTCATCCATCTTTACAAGATCATCAATATCATGCACAGCATAATTTTTTATTGCCAGTTTTTCAATGAGCGTCTTTATTTTTTCATTCAACTCCACTTTGTTGGAAAAATCTTTTGTACGCTGCGCAATTACCAGGCGTTTCAGGTCAATCTTTCTTTCCTCCAAAGATTTTTTAAAGATAAAATCTTCATTGGTATTTTCGTAGGCCATAAGGTAGATTTGGTCGCACAGGCTGTCGATGCTTTTCAACACGTCGTCGGGATAGCTAAGGGGAATGGAAACAGAAAGCAAAATTTTATTCTGACGCGTAAAATCAGAAGCAACACCCAGCATTGTTTTGTATTTGCCGAAAAGAAGTTCTTTCCCTGCCTTAAACTCATCCATTGTATGGGGTTCAATATCCAGGTGCAAGGCTTTTACTCTTGAAAAATCAACTTCTTTTTTTATTTCTTCAAAGTAAGCAAGGTAGTTTCCTTCCGTAAGCAATTTATTTTTTCCAACCATTAATTCTACAGCGGCATTTGTTTTAGAAAGAAGCTCATTTACTTTTTTCATGTAGGCCTTTTCTGGTTTTGCAGAAACAATAATGCGGTTAAAATTATTGAGCTGGCAATACTCACTTATAAAATCTGCTCCCAAACTATCTAAAGCAGCACTCCAAACATAAACAGCTCTTATTGGTGGATTTTTCTCTATCAGATTAACCGGAATGATGACTTTATTAATATCCATATCCGGAAGTTTATCTGAAATTTCTAAAAGATGCCTGTACATATCCTGTTTCAGATCCAGCAATTCAAGATCAATTTTATAAATATCGTCAATCATCAGCAAAGCTACAGAAGGATTAAATTCAAGATCATTAAATTCGTGTTTAACTCTTTCAATTCTTACCAATTCATAAAAATAGTTGCGTTTTTCGAGCAGGTTCAGGTATTGTTTTAGTTTGTAACGGTACTCGTAACACAAATTTAAAATAATGTAATTGATCTCGCCGTTTTGCTGTGTGTTCTGTAGTTTGATGATTTCTTTTTCTGTTTCTAATAACTCAAGCCGGGGTTTGCGCGTAAGTTGCAGTGGCAGCCCGAAAGTAATTCCTGCAGAAACAAAATGCCTGTTGTTTGTGCTCGCAGTAACAAGGTCAAAGTAATTGTATTTAACCTGCGCATGCAGATTCAGCTTGCGCCACTTATTGTATTCAAGTTCCTGTTTTTTTACTTTATAATACCAGGAAGAGTCTATTGCCGGCACTACAGATGCGCTGAACACTTTAAACAAGTCAATATCTACCAGAGGCAAATTCAATTCGGTCATATTCTGTGCAAGAGCGCTTTCAATAGCCATATTGTAATCGCGGTAAACACTTAGCTGCGAAGAAATATCTGTTTTGTTCTGTAATATTTTAAGGTAATTTTCTTTGGTAAGCTGTTTCAGTTCAAATAATTTTTCTGCTTCAGTAATGTGTTTTTCGCTTAGTATCTTGCGCTGATCTAACAGATCTGTTTTTAATTTATTGAAAGAATAAAAAATTGCAGACTTTACAGCATTAAAATTTTTAGACCTGCCTGCTTTGACCATGGTTTCTTTAAGCGCCTTTATTTCATAATCTGTTTGCTTTGCACGTATCTTGTTTTCGTACCAGCCATTATTAAAAATGCTCCAATCTACGCCCATTTGCGCCCTTCTTCTGAAAATTACATTATCATCAGATTCGTAAAAAGGCGAGTTGAAATTCTCAGTGTAATTTCCGAATAATTCAAGGCCGGTTGTTTTTTTGTAGATCTCTCTTTCTTTTTTCTTTGCCTTTATAAGCAATTCATTTAAACGATAATTGGTATTATCTTCTGTTTTTAATTTAAAAGGATCTGTTTTTGAAGAATCAGAAACATCAGAAAAAGAAAGTTCGGGTTTAATTTTAGGATGATGAAAATCCCAGATCTTGTTCAGTTTTAAAATAACTGAAGAAACGATCGAATCGCTGTTTTCCTGCGCTTGACCGGAATAAATAATAAGTATAAAAAGCAGCTTCTGCAGCCGTCTTTTTATGGGGAACTTTCTCATTCTTCTCCTCGAAAATTTGGGAAGACAAAATTAGTAAAATATTGATTATCTACTAATTATAAGTCAGTGCTTTAAAGCTTGCCAAAGCAGATTAACCAACACTAACTATTACGGGCTGCCTGACACCGTTTGAAATATTTGTTTAATGATTTAAGCTGAGGCAAGCCTAGCGAATGATAGTTACAGAACCTTTAAAAACACCTGCATCATCCTTTGTATCAAGCACATAAAAATAAGTGCCAGAGGGTAATTCTTCGCCCAGGTACATGCCGTTCCAGTCATTGGCATAACCCGTTTTTTTAAAAATCAACTGGCCGTAGCGATTGTAAATTTCCAATTTATTATTAGGGTAATTAAAAAGATTGGCTATTACCCAGATATCGTTACTTCCGTCGCCATTTGGTGTAAAGGTATTGTAGAAATACAATTCAGTACTTGGTCTTATAAAAACCGTTACGCTGTCGTAACCAAAACAGCCGTTTCCATCTCCGCCCTGCAAATAATAAGTAGTAGTTATGCTTGGATTAACATCAGGGTGATCTGTGTTAGAATACATCATACCGCTATTAGGAGACCAGAAATATTGATTGGCTCCGGTTCCGGTGAGCGTTGCTGTTTCTCCCTGGTTAATGGTAACATTTGGGCCGGCATCAGGGTTAACCGTCCAAACAGAAACAGTTACAGAATCTACAATTGGGCCACAGAGTGGGGAGGTAATTGTAACGGTCCATGTTGTGGTTACGCTTGGAGTTGCCAAAGGTCGTGGAGCTGTGGGGTTTGAAAGATCACTTACAGGAACCCATGAATACGTATAACCGCCCTGGTAATTAGCAGTGTTTCCCAAAGTAACCGGAGCACCACCTAAATAACATCTTCCTTTATCGGGACCAGCTCCGAGCATCCAGATATCATCAACAAAAACGGTAACAATATCCTGAGCTGTAGTTTGCACAGAATCAGAACTAGTAACCGTTAATGTAAAATTTGTTGAAACTGTATTAGTAACTACTGTATTCTGAGAGTTTGGCGTAAAACATAGACCAGCAGGCTCCCAATGATATGAATAAGGTCCGGTTCCACCTGTTGCGCTTCCGGAAAGATTTCCGGTTACGTTTGGACAGATCATAATATCTGCACCTGCGTTTGCCGTAAGAACTGGCAGCAGATTTTTTGCATACATCTTGCCAACAGCTAAGCAGACAAAAAAAGGTAATATTAACAGAAAGATTTTTTTCACAGCGCTAAGAAACAAAGATAAGGATTTGAGAGAGAAA
>JACMLS010000562.1 GCA_014379485.1 Bacteroidia bacterium
ATACTTCAGGATAGGTTGGTCCGAAAACACGCCCTGTCCAATATAAATACTCTAAGTAAGAAAAATTGCTTACTTCAGTTTCATCTAAGTAAAAAGAAGAAACGGTTACACGACGCGGAATGTTATTCCAGTCATATAACACATCGTGCTCAATGCGCCCCATGGTATAAGTACCACCTTCTATCAGCACCAATCCTGGTCCTGTCTCCTGCTCCTCATAAGGAACTTTTTCAAAACCTCCGTTGTCTGGCTCATTATAAGCCCATCCTGTTACGGGAGATCTTTCTTTGGCACAGCTAACAACCAATAGTGCGGCTGCTGCAGAAATCGCCATGAGTTTAATTGTTGACTTCATATTAACAAGTTATTAACCGTTTTGTATAGCTTTATAACGCAAGTAGCTATTAAAGGTTACAAATGTAGGTAAAATTTAGAATGATGGACAACTTACGGTCCTGAATTTCTTGTGTTTAGGCTTACACTCAAACTGAAGCTGGAAAGAAATTTCATGCGATCCGGCAGTGGCATTGCCTAATCTTGAGATAGTTACGTCGTAACTGTAGCCCATTTTAAACTGGTCTTTCTGAAAACCAATTAAAAGAATAAAGGCATCCTGATTACGGTACCATAAACCTCCCACAATTGGTCCCTTAACAACATAAATCCCAAGATTCAATTGCTGAAAGTCTTGTTGCTTTTGGTAAAGGATGTTTGGTGAGAGGTAGGTTTCGTTTCCTTTTGCAAGGGGAATCATTGCTCCGGCATGGGCAGTGATTTTCATTGGAAGTTTTGAGGATCCCAACAAACCTTCATCAGGCTGGGTAATATGGTTAACAGCAGCTCCAAAGAAATATCTTTTGCTGAAACCTAAAATTCCGGCAGAAACATCAAGATTTGATTTTTTGCTCAGACCGGGTACTTCGTTTGTATTCCAAACAAATCCACGGCGTGGGTCAATCATATCGCCAAAATTCAGTTTGCTCCAGTCAATGCTTTTTTGAGCATAAGTGGCCTGAAAACCGAATTTCATAGAAAATTCACGGGTAATTGATAATTGGTAAGAGTAAATTCCGCTGATATTAGTGGTATTTAAAGTTCCCAGACCTGCCTGATCATTTGTTACCAAAAGACCTAAACCACCAGAAATACCATCTATGTGCTGATCGTAAGAAGCGCTGTAAGTAATGAAGGTTCCGGAGATTGCGGGCCATTGATTCCTGTAATTGAGGCAGATGCGTGGGCATCTTGCAGTACCCGCAAAGGCAGGATTAAGGTACAGAGGGTTCGCATAAAACTGCGTAAACTCGGGGTCTTGAGCCATCAGGTCACCAATATTCGCGACAACTGTAAGGGTAAGGGCAAAAAGTAGTTTCTTAATCATGACAAATCAAGTTTATAGTTCTCCCAACTTAGTTAACACAAAGATATTAAAAAAAAAACTTATAAAAAACCAAAACAGGGTAATTTTTTTTTTCGAAACGCTATTTTTCTGCGATTAACGACTGTTTATACCATTATACCGTTATTTCAGAAAAAAGTTGTTCAGAATAAAAAATAAGGCCCAGGGCAATAATATATGCTAAAAAACGTTCTTAGATAGATTTTAAAAATTAACTTTAAATCCTCTTTGTGCATGCCCGATCTTTACTTTGAAAAAGAAAAAAATGAGAAAAACCATTCTAAATTGTCTTATAGCCTTACTGGCTGTATCTGTTTACGGGCAAAAACAGGTAATAAGAACTGCTAAAACAAAACAAGGGGCTTATCAGTTAGATTGGCAGAAACCCGGCATTCAGAAAATTTCTGAGACTGAAGAGATCAGGTATCTTCTTTTTGCGGGTGTGGGATATGATCCTGAAAAAAATCAATTACCTTTTTTTACGGTTGCAAAAAAAAAATCAGGAGAACAGACTTTTGATGCAGAGTTAACAGATATAATAGAAACTTCTGTTGTGGATGCAGATGAACTTAATCTGCTTAAACAGATGGAAGATTTTATTGGACAGGAATACCAGGTAGAATTTTTTACGCGCGAAATAAGAAAACAAAAAGATGGATATTTAAAGATCGTTCCCATAAGAAAAACTGCAAATGGAAGTTATGAGAAATTAGTTTCGTTTGATATTAACTGGAAGCCTTCTTCTGTACAAAAGAAAGCAACGGTTATTTCTGCAAACAGTTTTGCAAACAGTTCTGTACTTGCATCAGGTAACTGGTACAGACTTGGTACAACACAGGCAGGAGTTTATAAAATAGACAGAAATTTTATTTCATCGCTTGGTTTGGACCCCGATTCTATTAATCCGCAAAACATAAGAATCTACGGAAACGGTGGCCAAATGCTTCCTGAATCAAACCTTGTGTACAGAAACGATGACCTTGTAGAAAACGCAATTCTTGTTACCGGCGAAGCTGACGGAAGTTTTGACAACGGAGATTACGCTTTATTTTACGCACAGTCACCACACCAGTGGATTGAGCAATCTGCCGGTGCCTGCATAAAATTCAAGCATAAAGTAAATGTGTATTCAGATACGACCTATTATTTTTTTACAACTGATCTTGGTCCGGGTAAAAGAATTCAGAACGATTCTTCTGTGCTTACTCCCAACAAAACTGTAAATTCTTTTGATGACTTTTTGTTTTATGAATTAAACGCAAGCAACCTCATAAAATCTGGCCGTGAGTGGTACGGAGAGTATTTTGATATTCTTACCAGCTACAGTTTCAATTTTAATTTCCCGAACATTGTTCCTAACGACACTGTTTATCTTGAAGCCGCTCTTGCAAACCGTATGGGATCTGCAGATGCAAATGCTTATTCTGTTTATTATCCGGGCGGAAGTGTTTCACTCACATCAGGAGTTGTTTCGCTTACAAACTATACCGCGCCTTATGCTGCTGACGGGTCTGTTTGTACAAACTTTAAATGTTCTTCTTCTTCTTTTTCTATATCAGTCAATAAAAACAACAGCGGTGCATTGGGTTGGTTAAATTATATCCGCCTTAATGCAAGACGGCAGTTAACCATGAGCGGTTCGCAAATGTTGTTCAGAGACAAACGCAGTGTGGGGGCCGGAAATGTTTCTCAGTTTGTTCTGTCAGGAGCTTCGGCTAATATTTCAATATGGGAAACAACAAATATTTTTAATGTTAAGAATGAAGTAACGAATTTCTCAGGAACCACGCTTGATTTTACGAAGCCTACAGATTCGCTCAGAAGTTTTGTTGCTTTTACCAATTCAGGGTTTTTATCTCCCGTTAATTTTGGCAGAATTCCAAATCAAAACCTGCATTCAATTGCGCAGGCAGATTTTATTATTGTTTCTCATCCTGATTTTCTTGCAGAGGCAGCACGCATTGCGCAATTACACGCAGATCTTGATACCTTGAGTTATGTAATTGTAACACCGCAGCAGATCTATAACGAGTTCTCTTCGGGCTCGCAAGATATTGTGGCTGTGCGCGATTTTGTAAGAATGATCTACAAGAGGTCTGCTATTACAGATCTTCCAAGGTATTTATTATTGTTTGGTGATGGATCTTATCGCTATAAAGCAAACGCATCACTCAACACCAATTACGTGGCAGCTTATCAATCGCCAAATTCATTGCAACCAACAGGTTCTTATACAAGCGATGATTTTTTTGGCTTGCTGGATGATACGGAAGGAGATTTTACCGGGGATGCCGTTGATATTGGAGTGGGAAGAATTCCTGCAAAAACTGTATCGGAGGCAAACCAAATGGTTACCAAAATTGTAGACTACACCAAAACCAGTGGCAATTATAATACAGACATTTCAAGCTGCGCCAACAGTCAGTGCAATTCTATGGGCGACTGGAGGAACTGGATTTGTTTTGTGGGTGATGATGAGGATAATGACCTTCATGTTTCTCAGGCAGATTCTTTGTCAAGAATGGTTGCCAGAGAACATCCTGTATATAATGTAAACAAAATTTATTTTGATGCTTATACACAAGAATCTACACCGGGCGGACACACGTATCCGGATGTAAACCGCGAATTTGATAAGCAGGTAGAAAGAGGATGCCTTATTTTAAATTACACAGGGCACGGCGGAGAATTAGGTCTTGCTCATGAAGGTGTGGTTGGAATAAGCCAGATAAACGGATATGAGAATTACTGCTCGTTGCCACTTTGGTTTACCGCTACCTGCGAGTTCAGCAGGTATGATGATCCTGACAGAACATCTGCAGGCGAATATGTGATACTTAATCCGCGCGGTGCAGGTATTGCTTTAATGACTACCGTGCGCCTGGTTTATGCCAACAGTAATTTTAACCTGAGTCTTAAAATATGGGCGCGTATGCTTGATTCTCTTAATGGCCAAATTCCAGCAATGGGAGAATTGTTTATGCTTACCAAGCAAGAGCCAATTGTGTATAACGATGCCAATTGCAGAAATTTTACTTTGCTTGGCGATCCTGCACTTAAATTAGCTTATCCCAGAAACCTGGTTGTTACAGATAGCGTTAACGGTGTTTCTATTTCAGCTACTACAGATACTTTAAAAGCACTAAGTAAAATTACAGTTAAAGGTCACATTTCAAATTCTGCGGGGAATAAGTTAACTTCTTATAATGGTGTAATATTTCCAATTGTTTTTGATAAGGCAAGCAGCATTACAACCCTTGCAAACGATCCTGCTTCTCAGCCTTTCACTTTTAAACTGCAGAAAAATATTATTTACAGAGGCAAGTCTTCTGTTGTAAACGGAGATTTTACTTATTCATTTATCGTTCCAAAAGACATTGCTTATAATTACGGTTTTGGTAAACTCAGTTATTACACACATAACGGATTTATTGACGGAGCTGGTTATTACGATAGTGTAGTTGTTGGAGGTTCTGACCCTAATGCCATACCTGATAATGTAGGGCCAACCGTAAAATTATTTATGAACGATAACAAATTTGTAAGCGGTGGTACCACAAACGAAAATCCTAAAATTTACGCAGAGCTCATAGATTCTTCCGGTATAAATACTGTAGGAAACGGAATCGGGCACGATATTATAGCCATTGTAGATGAGAACTCTAATGCTCCTGTTGTGTTGAATGATTATTACCAGGCAGATCTTAACAGTTACCAGGCCGGCAAAGTGTTGTACGGATTAACAGGAATTTCTGAAGGAGATCATACCCTCAGTTTAAAAGTGTGGGACGTTCAGAACAATTCCAACACAGCCTTTTTAGATTTTGTGGTGGCAAGGTCTGCAGAGCTTGCTCTTAAACACGTTTTAAATTATCCTAATCCTTTCAGCACCAAAACAGAGTTTTTTCTTGAGCACAATGATTGCTGCTCTCAGTTAACCGTTGCTATAGATGTTTTTACCATCTCAGGTAAAGTGGTAAAATGTATAAATAAAACAATAACTAACCAGGGTTTCCGTTCTGATGGTATAGAGTGGGACGGCAGGGATGAGTTTGGCGATAAACTGGCAAAAGGGGTTTATATTTACAAGGTAAAGATCAAGGATAACGAGGGAAAAACTTCCGAGAAGTTCGAAAAACTGGTCATATTAAATTAAAAGATTAAATTCGCAGTCCTAAATTAAATGAAGCATTTGAATAAGATAAAAGCAATTGGTTTTGGGGTATTGGTTCCCTTTGCGGGAAGTTTGTATGCTCAGTTGAGTACCCAGCAGTTAAACGGGGGTATCAATACAATTACCACATCGGTTCCGTTATTACTTATTACGCCAGACTCGCGCGCAGGCGGCATGGCAGATTGTGGTGTGGCCTCATCGCCCGACGCAAATTCTGTGCATTGGAATGCTGCCAAATTAGCTTTTGCTGAGAAAAAACTTGCCCTTGGTGTTTCTTATACGCCCTGGTTAAGACAATTGGTAAACGACATTAACCTTGCTTATTTATCCGGCTACTATAAAATGGATAAAAATTCAGCAGTGGCCGGATCCCTTCGTTATTTTTCTTTAGGAACCATCACTTTTACAGATATTGTTGGTAATACTATCGGAAATTTCAGACCCAATGAATTTGCGCTGGATGCGGCTTATGCAAGAAAATTAAGCAAGAATTTTTCTGGCGGTATGGCCATGCGTTTTATTTATTCTAATCTAACAAATGGTTTAACCTTAACCGGCGGAACCCAAACCCACGCCGGAACTTCTTTTGCTGTAGATCTTAGCGGATATTACAAAAGCAATAAAATAGAATCGGGCGGTAAAGCTTCTTATTTTTCTTTTGGCTTCAACATTTCTAATATGGGAACCAAGATTGCTTATACCAGCAGCGGACAAAAAGATTTTATTCCCACCAATTTAAAATTAGGCGTTTGCTACCAGATAAATTTAGATGAGTACAATACTTTTAATATTTTGTTCGATGTAAATAAATTGCTCGTTCCTTCGCCTCCTTATTACGTTACCGGCACAACTCAGATTGCTGCGGGTAAAAATCCTAATGTAAGTGTTGCGCAGGGAATTGTTCAGTCGTTTTACGATGCGCCGGGTGGTGGAAAAGAAGAGTTGAAAGAATACAATCCTTCAATTGGTTTAGAATATTGGTACGATAAACAATTTGCAGTGCGTACGGGTTTCTTTTACGAAGATCGTACAAAAGGAAACCGCCAGTATTTAACTTTAGGCGCAGGTGTAAAATACAATGTGTTTGGTTTGGATTTTGCTTATTTAATTCCAATAAGACAAAACAATCCGCTTCAGAATACTTTGCGTTTTACTTTGTTGTTTGATTTTGATGCGTTCAAATCTCAAAACGCAGCAGACACACCCAAATAATTTCATTCAGAAATTTTCTCCCTTCTTTTTCCTTGATGAAAAAGAAGCAAAAAATCAAGGCTTCATTTTATCTTTTCCTCCTTGCGTCGGAATTTTTTTTGCAGGCGGATTTCGCCCATGAAAGCGATCGTCTCATAATCCCGATAGCTATCGGGACGGAGCTACCTTCATGGGGCCCCGAAATCCGCCTGCAAAAAAAACCAGATAAAATAAGGCCCGTCCGGAAATGCCGACTAATACACATTTAAATTCCTGTAATGAAATTATTTTTTTCTAATCACTTTTAAATGATTTGTTTAAACAAAATCTCATTTATCTTTGCAATACCATGAAACCAAACTTCAGAATAGGATTCGGATTTGATGTGCATCAGTTGCAGGCTGGTAAAGAGTTTTGGCTGGGCGGTATTCAGATAGGGCATACGAAAGGTGCGGTTGGACATTCAGATGCTGATGTGCTTATACACGCTATTTGCGATGCGTTGTTGGGTGCAGCCGGTTTGCGGGACATTGGTTTTTATTTTCCGAACACAGATGCTAAATATAAAGGCATTGACAGTAAGAAATTATTGGCTGAGGTTATGCGTTTGCTTACAGAAAATAATTTTAAAGTGGGTAATGTAGATTGTACGCTTTGTGCGGAAGCTCCAAAAATAAATCCTCACATAAATAAAATGAAGGAAGTTCTTTCTCCGATTATGGGCATTGAAATTTCTGATCTTTCTATTAAAGCAACCACTAATGAGCAGATGGGATTTATTGGGCGCGAAGAGGGCGTTGCGGCTTATGCTGTTGCTTTAATTTACAAATAGCTTTTCTTCTTTTTTCAACCACAATAGAAACAATAGAGCACATTAGAAAAACAAACGCTATTGTGTTCTATGTTTCTATTGTGGTTTTTATTTGTGGGGAAGATCGCTTCTTTAAACACATAAGGCACATAAGGACAAATAAGGTTTGTTTTTCTACTGGTTTTTTATGTGGTTTCAGAAGTAATAATTTTCTTCGTTCTCGTTTAGTTCCCATTCATGTAAAAAACTTGACAAATGATTTAGATTATTGTGAATTGATTCAAATCTAGAAACAAAAATCTCCATATCAACTTCAATATTTCCCAAGGCCCCTACGTAAAAGTGATTTTCATATTTGTTATTAAACGGATATCTTGAAAAATCCATTTTGTCACTTTTTTCTGTAGAGTTTATTGTTTCAATGAGTTCATTTATATAAGAATTTAATTCTTTTGTGTCTTCATCAAATTCTTTCAATGATAACTGTCCTTTGTAATTCTTTATCCTGGATCTTATTGTTTGATAGATTTGTTTGATGTTATGAGCCCCTTCAATTTTCGTGTCTGAACCAGAAAGTTTATTTAGCATCCATAAAATCGCTTTCAGATATAATTCTATGCCATGATTGGCGTTTGTAAGAATAGGAAATATTAATATGTCTGCTCTTTTATCATCATTGTTTGCTAAACAGCTTTTAGCTTGTTCAATTGAAGAAAATAAAAAGCCCTCGGCTAAATTCAATAGATTAAAAATATCATCATGTTTAGAAATTCTCCAATTCAAAAAGGCACTTTTATTATAGTCATTGTTTCCGGAGAATATTGGTTTCATAAAAAAGAATTAGTTGCAAAATAGATATAGATCATTAAAAAGAAAAAACCTCACTTCCCAGTAACCATCTTCCTGATCTCGTTCAACTTCATCAAAGCTTCAACGGGCGTTAAAGTGTTAATGTCTGTTTTTAAAAGTTCGTCTTTTATGTTTTCTAAAACAGGGTCGTTTAGGTTGAAGAAACTTAATTGGTAGTCGGTTTCTTTTTTGGTGAGGGCATTTTTTGTTGATGAGGTGTTGCCTTCTGCAAGTTCTTCTTCGTGTTCTTTTTCTAGTTTTTTGAGGATGATGTTGGCGCGGTCTACCACTTGTTTGGGCATGCCGGCCATGCGCGCTACGTGAATTCCGAAGCTGTGTTCGCTGCCGCCTTGCTCGAGCTTGCGCATGAAAATTATTTTGTTGTTGATCTCTTTTACTGAGACGTTAAAGTTTTTTACGCGGGCAAAATAATTTGTCATTTCGTTCAGCTCGTGGTAGTGAGTGGCGAATAAAGTTTTTGCTTTTGATTTTGGGTGATCGTGGATGAATTCTGCAATGGCCCAGGCAATAGAAATTCCATCGTAAGTAGAAGTCCCTCTTCCAATTTCATCCAGCAACACTAAACTTCTATCAGAAAGATTGTTCAGAATACTTGCCGTTTCATTCATCTCCACCATAAATGTAGATTCGCCTGATGAGATGTTGTCTGATGCGCCTACACGTGTAAAAACTTTGTCTATCAAACCAAGTTTTGCAGAGCTTGCAGGAACGTAAGAACCGATTTGCCCCATCAGCACAATAATAGCGGTTTGCCTCAGCAATGCAGATTTACCAGACATGTTGGGTCCGGTAATCATCATAATTTGCTGTGTATCGTTATCTAAAAAAACATCGTTGGCAATGTAATCAACGCCAAGTGGCAATTGTTTTTCGATTACCGGATGTCTTCCGTCTTTTATATTTATTTCAAAACCTTCGTTTATTTCTGGTCTGCAAAAATTATTCTGAAAACTTAAAACTGAGAAGGAAAGTAAACAATCTAATCTTGCCACCAAACTTGCGTTTAGCTGAACGGGAACAATGTAATCAGAAAGTTCGCGCAGCAGGTTGGCAAAAAGTGTTGTTTCAATGGCGAGAATTTTTTCTTCGGCGCCTAATATTTTTTCTTCGTATTCTTTCAGCTCAGGCGTAATGTAGCGTTCTGCATTTACTAAAGTTTGTTTGCGGATCCAGTCTTGCGGAACTTTGTCTTTGTGTGCATGCGTAACTTCTAAATAATATCCGAACACATTATTGAACGCAACTTTAAGTGAGGGAATAGAAGTTCTTTCGCTCTCACGTTTTTGTACCTGTAGTAAATAATCTTTTCCGTTAAAGGCAATGGCGCGTAAATGATCTAATTCTTCGTGTACGCCTTCTGCAATTACATTTCCTTTGTTCAATAATACAGGCGCATCTTCGCGAATTTCTTTGTCAATTTTTTCACGAATAAAATCGCAGGAATTTAATTGTTCTGCAATTTTTTTAAGCGATGGATTTTCTGAATCTGAAATTAAAGTTTTTATTTCGGCAACTAAATTCAATGATCTTTTCAGTTGTACAAGCTCGCGCGGATTTGCTCTGCCGGCAGCAACTTTAGAAATTAATCTTTCTAAATCTCCTATCTGCGAAAAACGATTTCGTAATTCTTCTCTCAGTTCTTCGTGCTTTAAAAAATGCGCAACCACATCTAATCTTTCATTTATGGCAGCAATATCTTTTAGCGGAAGTGCAAGCCAGCGTTTGAGTAAACGTTTTCCCATAGGAGAAACCGTAACATCAATTACATCAATAAGCGATTTTCCTTTTTCGTTATTGCTTGCAAACAATTCAAGATTGCGAACGGTGAAACGATCTAACCAAACATATTTTTCTTCTTCAACACGAGAAATGTTTGAGATGTGTTGTACACGATCGTGACGTGTTTCGCTCAGGTAATGTAAAATAGCGCCCGCACTTGCAATGGCGTGGTGCAATTCTTCAATACCAAAACCTTTAAGCGAATTGGTCTGAAAATGTTTTGTCAGCGATTCAAATCCGAAGTCATGCGTAAAAGCCCAGTCATCCAAACCAAATGCGTGAAATTTTTCTCCCACATTTTCAAAAAGTTCTTTGCGCTGGTCTTTGCGGTAAATTATTTCGCTTGGCTTAAAGCTTTGAATTAATTTATCTATGTAAGAGATATTTCCTTCTCCCACAAAAAATTCTCCGGTAGAAATATCTAAAAAAGAAACGCCGCCAAAATCGCCGTTAAAAAAAACGCTCGCCAAAAAATTATTGGTGTTATGATCCAGCACTTTGTCATTGTAAGAAAGTCCGGGTGTTACTAATTCGGTAACGCCGCGCTTTACAATGGTCTTGGTCATTTTCGGATCTTCGAGCTGATCGCAAATGGCAACGCGGTAACCGGCACGCACCAGTTTTGGTAAATAAGAATCTAAGGAATGATGCGGAAAACCAGCAAGTTCTATATAAGTACCAACGCCATTGGCACGGCGCGTTAAAACAATTCCAACAATCTGCGAAGTCTTTACCGCATCGGCTCCAAAAGTCTCATAAAAATCTCCCACACGAAACAATAAAATTGCATCAGGATATTTCGCCTTAATGCCATTGTATTGTTTCATCAACGGCGTTTCCTTATCGGTTTTGGGTGCAGACATAAAGAGTAAATTTACGAAGCTCTTTTGAGACAGAAACAAAGAAGTTTTTAACAGAATGGGTAAAAATGTTTGAAACTATTGGGTGGAAAGTTGGAAGAGTGGAATGTTGAGAAGTAAGGGAGGAATTGCACCCATCCTTCCATCCTTCCAAATCTTCCAACCAATGGGAATTACCTTTTTCTCTAGCGAAGCAATGAGTTCAGTTAGTTACCGAAATGTGTCTATATTGTTGGCAGCATTGTTTATGAAGAGGATTATTAAAAGAATAGGCGTTTTGTTTTTTTGTTTTCTGTTTTGCAGCTTGCATATTTCTGCGCAGGACACGCTTTCAGTTTATTTTAAAACCGGCAGCAGCGAAATTGAAAATGCAGAAAAAGAAAAAATTAATTTGCTGAACCTGCATTTTGAATTGTCAGAGCTTGATTCCGTTCAATACATCGGTATGGCAGATTCTGTCGGAGATTTTAAATCGAATAAAAAACTTTCAGAAAAAAGAGCCAGAGTAATTTCAAAATACTGCAAAAGTATTTTTCCGGAAAAAATAAAAATTTCTGTCAGCTCACGCGGAGAAATTTCGAAAAACAAAACAGCTGACAACCGGCGTGTTGATATTCTTCTGTTTTTTAAACCTAAGTCAACGGAATTTGCTGAAGAAAAAATTGTGATGAATGATTCGGTTAAGAATTGTTTTCTTGTTGATTATTATCTTTTGCACAGAAGCAGTGTAAGAACCATCTCACAGAAAAACAAGAATATGATGCTGGTAGAAGCGCCTGCCAATGCTTTCAGGAAATTCAACAACCAATTTACTGCAGGATATGACAAAAAAGGAAAACTGGTGCTGAAAAAAATCAAATGGAATTTTA
>JACMLS010000563.1 GCA_014379485.1 Bacteroidia bacterium
AGAAAAATTCGTTTTGAAATGTAAGGAAACAGGAATTGACGGCGTGATCATTCCCGATCTTCCGATAGCAGAATTTGAAACGCATTACCAGAAATTATTTTTAGAAAATGATTTAAAAAATGTTTTTTTGGTAACGCCCCAAACAAGTGAAGCGCGTTTGAAAAAGATAGATGAACTTTCAGATTCGTTTATTTACCTGGTTTCATCGAGCAGTACAACGGGAGTTAAAAAAGGATTTTCAGAAGAGCAATTGAATTATTTTGAAAGAATTAAAAATTCACAACTGAAAAATCCAACTTTAATTGGCTTTGGAATTTCTGATGCAGAAGGATTTGAGAAAGTTTGTGAATACGCAAACGGAGCAATTGTGGGGAGTGCATTTATCAGAAAAATCGAAAATTCTAAAAATTACAAAACAACTATTTCTGAATTTATTAGTGAAACAAAACAAAATCCGCGTAAATCAGCCAAATCGGCGTCATCCGCCATCCAAAATTAAAAACCATGATCATTCAACTGCAAGAAAACATTTCAGAAAAAAATTACTCTGAAATTTCAGAAAAACTTAAAGGAATAAAATTTGTTCCCACAGAAGTAATCACCAACGAAGCGCGCTACCTTGTATGCATCGGAAAAAACGAGTTCGACATTCGTGGGATCGGTGCTTTGAGCGGAGTAAAAGATGTGCACCGCGTTTCTGACAGTTTTAAACTCGTGTCACGCAAATGGAAAGTAGAAGAAACGCTAATCGATCTTGGCGATGGAGTTAAAATTGGAAGAGGAAACATTGGAATTATGGCTGGGCCTTGCTCCATTGAATCTGAAGAACAGGTTTTAAAAGTTGTTGAGCATTTAAAGAAAAACAACATTCGTATTATGCGTGGTGGCGTTTACAAACCTCGCAGTTCTCCCTACGCTTTTCGCGGAATGGGAATTGATGGACTAAAAATGTTTTCGGAGATCTGCAAAGCGAACGGAATAAAAATTATTACAGAAGTAATGCAGGTTTCTCAATTAGAAGAAATGCTGCAATACGTTGATATTTTTCAAGTAGGCGCAAGAAATTCTCAGAATTATAATTTACTTGATGCGCTTGGCTCAGTCGGAAAACCGGTTTTGCTGAAAAGGGGAATCAGCGGAACCATTGACGAATTACTACACAGCGCAGAATATATTTTCTCTCACGGCAATGAAAAATTAATGTTGTGCGAAAGAGGGATCCGCACTTTTGAAAACGCTTACAGAAATACTTTCGATATAAATGCGATCCAGGTGCTGAAAGAAAAATCTCATTTGCCCGTAATTGCTGATCCTTCGCACGGAGTTGGAATAAGAGAATTTGTTCCGAAGCTTGCTCTTGCTTCAATTATTTCCGGAGCAGACGGAGTGATTTACGAAGTGCATGAAAAACCCGAAGAAGCTTTGAGCGATGGGCAACAAACGCTGAATTTTGAGGAGAGTGAAAAATTGATTTGTGACCTGAAGAAAATTTCTCCCCTTTAATCTCATTACTTTAATTATCAACGCTTGACTTCCAATCTGTGCGACCCCGCTGGGGTCGGTGGTTTCATCTTTTTTTATTTTAAGATATGTGAATCCGCTGGATTCAAGAAACCTGCCAGCATTGTTTTTACCTCAGTAAATCGCAAGACACTCTTGATCCTGGAGGGATCACACATCTTAACACAATAACACATAGAAAGAAATCGACTCCGGCCGGAGTGGCACCTGTTGGCAATCAACGGAAAAGAATCATTTGCATCAAACAATTTGTTTGGCTCCGGTTGAATCAAATTTTCTTATTTTAATTATAATATGTGAATCAGTTTGATTCAAGAGATTTTGAGACCTAAAATATTTGTGGAGATTTGCCCCTTAACCGCTAAAAAAATCTCTGTGCTTCTCTGTGTTTCCGCTCCGCGCCCTGTGTGTTTAAAAAAGAGTTCAACTAAACTTCCTTCACTTCAAACCCAAACATTTTCAGGTCTTCCCAAAAAGAAGGATACGATTTTTCTACCACTTTTGGTTCTTTAATGATAAGATTCGGATATAAAAATGCCAGCGGCGCAAAACTCATTGCCATGCGATGATCTTCATACGTTTCAATTTCAATTCCCGCTTTAGCAAAATCTGCGGTTTCAGAAAAAATTCTCAACTTTTCATTTCCTTCTGTTTCGGTTCTGATATTGAATTTTAATAATTCGTTTTGCAAGGCGAGAATTCGGTCTGTTTCTTTTACGCGAAGTGTTTTTAATCCGGTTAATTCGGCCTTTACTTTTTTTGCAGCGCATACAACTGCAAGCGTTTGCGCAATATCCGGACAATCAGAAAAATCGTAGCTGAAAGTTTCAGGTTGCATTGCAGAT
>JACMLS010000564.1 GCA_014379485.1 Bacteroidia bacterium
ACGGGAGTTGTGAAACTGGAGGCTGAGCAGTTTAAAAATAAAATAGACAGCGCTAAAAATTTTCAGCTGGTAGATGTAAGAACGCCAGAAGAATTTAAAGACGCGCATCTTAAACACGCTTTCAATAATAACGTTATGGATTCTACTTTCTCTAAAAAGAGCGAAAGCCTTGATAAAAATAAACCCGTTTTTATTTATTGTAAGGGAGGAAGCCGTTCTGCAAACGCAGCACAAATTTTAAATAAGGCAGGTTTTAAAACCATTTACGATCTAAACGGTGGTATAATGGCCTGGAACAATAAAAACCTTCCGGTAGAAAAAAAATCTTCTGTTGTTTTACCCGATAAAATTTCTGATGCAGATTTTAATTCTTTAAAAACAGGCAAAATTCCTGTGCTGATAGATTACTACGCTGAATGGTGCATACCCTGCAAAAAAATGGAACCGGTACTTGAAAAACTCGCTAAAGAATTCGAAGGAAAAATAATAATCAAAAGAATTAACGTAGACGAATCGCCCGCCCTTTGCAAAAAAATGAACGTTGCATCAATACCCGTTGTTTCTGCGTGGAAGAACGGAGCAGAAACAAAAAATGTTTCAGGTTTTCAATCTGAGGAAACTTTGAGAGCGATTATTGCTGAATTGTTGAAACAATAATTGTTTTAATTAAACCTTTATTTTTTTCAAATGCTTTCAGAAGAAAAATGCGAACGCTCCCAAAAGTATTTGAGTGTTGTAGCATTTCTTCCGGATCTGAAAATTGATGGTTGGAAAAAACGTGTTCAACTGTCTAAGAGAACTCTGGCAAAAAAAGCGAATGAAAAATTTTTGACTTGGAAAAAAAGCCCCGATGAACTTGTTGTTTATAGTTCTTATGCTTACGCTGATGTTAATTTACCTAAAAAATTTGACTGCGTTTTCGAAGAGAAAAATCCCGAAAATTACAGATTAATTAACACTGAAATCAGACAATCAATCTGGAATGGGACCCATCCATGCGATTTTATAGAACACGGACATAATCACATATTTGTTTTGGGTTTTGAAAAAGAGATGGATGAGCTTTGGTCAAAATTGCCTGAAGTTGGTTCTGATGCAGTTTTGGGTAGTTTTAACTTAGGATTATGCAACTCTGATGATTTGAGTTTTATAAGTGAAAGAATTAAAAAAGTCGCAAAATTGCGCGATTTGTACGGAACTGATTATTGGAAACACGATATGGAAGAAAAAAAAATTAAAACAGAAAAAACAGCAAGAGTATTTACAGTTGGAGATGTAGAAAAGGCTCAGAACATCTGGATATTATGCCACGGATATGGTCAATTGGCAAGTGACTTTCTTTCAAAATTTTCTGAGTTATATACTTATAAGAATTTTTTAATTTGTCCCGAAGGTTTGCACAGGTTTTACACCAAAGGTTTTAGCGGAAGGGTAGGAGCAAGCTGGATGACGAAAGAGGAGCGGCAGGATGATATTGACGATTATATTGCCTGGATGGATACCGTTTATGAAAACTTTGTTCCTAAAAACACCACTGCAAAAATTATTGTGCTTGGTTTTTCTCAAGGCGGCGCTACTGTTTGCCGTTGGTTAGAAAAAACATCGCACAAAACAGATCATTTGGTGCTTTATGCTTCAACTTTTCCAACGGATGTTGTTCCTTCCGGCAACTTTACGCGTTATATAAAAGGTAAGTTGTTTTTTGCCGCAGGAAACGAAGACGAATTTTTAAACGAAGACGAAAAAAACAAACAAATAGAATTATTAAAAGCAAGCGGCAAAGAGGTAGAAGTAATATCGTTCATTGGCAAACATGAAATTTATGGCGAAGTACTTAAACAAATTGAAGGGAACGCGGATGACGCGGATTGAACTGATGGTCGCGGATAAAATAAAATCTGTGTAAATCCGCCAAATCCGCGTTACCTGCGTTCCCCACTTAACGCTCATTAACACCAAATTGTTAATTGGAGACTGCCAAAGGAAAATAATTGTCTGAATAATCTGTTAAATTTGCCAATCTTTACAAATTAAGTAACAAAGATTAATGAAAAGGGCCATTGGTTTATTTTTAATCCTTTTTGGAACAGCGCTGTGCTTTGGAGAATTTTATTCTCTGATTCATCCCAACTTTTATTCATTTTTCAGGAACCCAAAAGATCCCACAGCTATAACCGGGCAGGTATTTGGTCATGCGGCTATTTGGGTGTTGATTTTTTCAATTTTCAGTATTGGGTTCAGATTATTAAACTTAAGATTTCCGCTTTTCAAAAAAGAACTGCGTAGTTTTTTCAGTTCTTTGGTTGGGTATATTGCTATTGGTGTTTTTTTAGGTGTGATAGGTTTATTTCTTTGGGTAATTGGTTCAGAAAGCAGCGGGGGGTATAATATTCTTGATAACGGAGAGTCAACCTTACTGCCTTTATTTAATATTGCGCCTTTCCTTTATTTATTTCTGATTCCCGCAATTACCATGCGCTCGTTTTCAGAAGAAAAAAGCCGTGGCACCATTGAGTTTTTACTTACACGTCCTGTTTCAGATCTTCAGATAGTACTTGCAAAATATTTTGCCGGGGTAGTCATCGTTTTTATTTCTTTACTTCCTACTTTACTTTATTTTTATTCTGTTTATTTACTTGGCTTTCCT
>JACMLS010000565.1 GCA_014379485.1 Bacteroidia bacterium
AAAACAATTCTTAACCACTTTGAGTATTTTTTGCCTGACAATAAATGATACTTAAAAATGAAAAAGAAATTTTTATATTTTATACTTGCTTTTCTGCCGTTGCAATTTTTGCATTCTCAAACTGTTGTTTTAAACGAAGTTTCCCAAGGCCCCTCAGGATCGAAAGAGTATATTGAATTACTTGTTACCTGGACCCCGACCTGTGTTTCTACCCTTCCTTGTGTTGATATGCGAAACTGGTATATTGATGATAATAACGGCACATTTGCCCCCGGAGCAGGTGTTGGAATTGCATCAGGTTGCGTTCGGTTCAGTAACGATCCGATGTGGGCCTGCATTCCGGTCGGAACAATTATTTTAATTTATAATGATGCAGATCTCAACGCCCTGGTTCCTGCACAGGATTTATCTATGGCCGATGGAAACTGCAAGCTTGTAATTCCGATAAGTAATTGCACTTTATTTAGTGTGAACTCTTCTTCGCCCAACACCGGCACTTCAACTTATCCTACCACCGGTTTTGCAGCCTGCGGTAGCTGGACTCCGATTTCAATGGCCAATGGCGGAGATTCTTTTCAGATAAGAGACAATAACGGAGTTTTAATTCATGCCGTGAGCTGGGGAAATAATTCAACCGCTACCATTGTTTATATGGGAGCAGGAACACAGGCGGCTTCTGTTTGCAGCATGCTAAATTCTGTAAATAATAATCCTGCATCTTCCGCTAACTGGGGCACAGCTTCTGCTCCTGCAAATGAAACTCCCGGAGCTCCAAACAATGCTGCCAATGCTGCCTGGATAAGTTCAATGAATTACAACTGTTCTGCAATTACCCCTCTTGCAGTTACAAATGCATTTACAAACGCCGGGTGTACATGTAACGGATCTGCGTCTGTTACCGCATCAGGTGCTATTGCGCCTTACACGTACTCATGGGCTCCCGGCGGAGGATCTGCCGCAACGGCTTCGGGTTTGTGCGCGGGAACTTATACATGCACAGTTACCAGTTCTAATGGATGTGTTTTGACAAGTAGTGTTACCATTGTCTCTGCATCGAGTATTACCACAACTGTTACACCAACAAATGTAAATTGTAACGGAGCATTAACAGGTAGTGCAACCGTTGCTGCTGCTGGTGGCACCGGAGCTTACACTTATTCTTGGGCGCCGAGTGGTGGAAGCGCCGCAACCGCATCAGGACTTTCAGCGGGAAATTATACAGCAACAATTACCGATGCTGCAGGTTGTGTTCAAACAGCAAGCGTTGCAATAACACAACCAACGGTTTTAACGGCAACAATAGCACAAACAAACGTTTTATGTAATAGCGGTACAACCGGTTCTGCAACGGTAACACCATCAGGCGGAACAACTGCCTATTCTTATTTATGGTCTCCATCAGGCGGAAGTGCTGCAACGGTAAGCGGACTTGCAGCGGGAAATTATACAGCAACAATTACCGATGCTGCGGGTTGTGTTCAAACAGCAAGCGTTGCAATAACACAACCAACGGTTTTAACCGCAACAACGGCACAAACAAATGTTTTGTGTAATGGCGGAGCAACGGGCTCTGCAACAGTAACTGCTTCAGGTGGAACAACTGCATATACTTACATTTGGTCTCCGTCAGGCGTAACAGCAAGTTCTGCAACCGGGCTGGCAGCAGGAAACTACACTTGTACTATTACTGATGCAAATTCCTGTACTGTAACCGCAACCTCAGCAATAATCCAGCCGATTGCATTAACGGCATCCATTACTTCATCGGCAGCAACTTGTGGAAACGCAAACGGATCTGCAACCGTAACCCCAGCAGGCGGAACAGGTGCATATTCTTATTTGTGGCTACCTTCAGGCGGTACAGCTGCAACAGAGGCTTCGCTTTCGGCCGGTTCTTATTCCTGTACAATTACTGATGCTAACAGTTGTACCGTTACTGCCATAGTTGTTGTACCAAGTTCAGGAGGTGTAACTGCAACTATTACATCATCAACAAATGTTTTATGTAATGGCACAAGTACAGGATCTGCAACAGCAGCAGGAGCAGGCGGAACTGGTCCGTATTCTTTTTCATGGTCTCCATCGGGTGCAACAGGAGCAACGGCCAATTCTCTTGCAGCAAATACTTATGCCGTTAACGTTACAGATGCTTTAGGTTGCCTTGCTTCTGCAACAGTTTCAATTACGCAACCCGTTGCAATTAATGCGGCAACAAGTTTTACTCCGGCATTATGTAACGGTGGCAATACAGGTACCGCAAATGTAATTGCATCAGGTGGAACTCCCGGTTATACTTATGCGTGGTTACCTTCAGGGGGAACTGCACCAACGGCAAATTCACTTTCTGCAAATACGTATACTGTTACAATAACAGATGCTAACAGTTGTACCGTTACTGTAACCACAACGGTTACTGAGCCCGCAGCCCTTACTGCAAATACAACGGCTCTTCCTGTCACCTGCTTTGGCGGATCTGACGGATCTGCTTCTGTAATAGCAGTAGGAGGAACGGCTGGCTATACTTACTCATGGTCTCCTGTCGGAGGAACTTCCTCAACAGCAAACTCACTCAGTTCAACTAATTATTCTGTTACAGTTACTGATGCAAATAATTGTACAGTTACTGCAACAGCAACAGTTTCAGAGGCCCCGCAATTAACGATAAATGTTACAAGTACTCCTGCTGCCTGCGGGTCGGCCAATGGAACTGCCAACGCAACAGTTGCCGGTGGTACAGGCGGATATTCATATCTCTGGACTCCCTCAGGAGGAACCGCTTCTGCTGCAACTTCTCTTGCCTCCGGAACTTACACGGTAGATGTTAGCGATGCGAATGGTTGCACCGCAACAGGAACCACGACTGTTGGATCGGCCGGCTCGGTAAGTGTTTCTGTAAGCGCAGTTGCAAATGTTTCTTGTTTTGGTTTAGCTGATGGAAGTATTACTATCTCAACAAGCGGTGGTATTGCACCCATTTCTATTAACTGGACTCCTTCAGGCGGAACAACAACAACTGCAACAAATCTTTCTGCAGGTAATTATACGGTGAATGTAACAGATGGAAACGGTTGTGTTACATCAGCAAACGCATTAATATCAGAACCGCTGCAACTCACGTTAAATACAAATTCAACTCCTGTTCTTTGTTACGGCGATAGCAACGGCTCTGCCACCGTAATTGTTTCCGGCGGAACTGCAGGTTATGCTTATATGTGGTCTCCGTCTGGCGGATCTTCTTCTTCAGCAAATTCACTTTCAGCAAATTCATATACTGTAACAGTTACAGATGCAAACAACTGTGTTGCAACATCTGCAACAACTGTTGCACAACCTGCAGCACTTGCAATTTCTGCTGCTGGTTTCGCTGCCACTTGTAACGGTCTTTGTAACGGACAAACAGTTGTTTTACCAGCAGGCGGAACAACACCTTACAATTGTTTATGGTCATCTGGCAGTACTTTATTAAGCAATACAAATGTTTGCGCCGGAACATATACAGCTACCATTACTGATGCAAACGGTTGTGTTATAGACACCATTGTAACTGTTACCGAACCTGCGGCGTTTGTTGTTGGAACAAATTCAGCAGCATCTGATTGCAATAACAGTAACGGGATTGCAGTTGTAACAGTAAACGGTTCAGTAAGTCCCTATACTTTTAACTGGACAGGATTTTTTGCAGTGAACAATGATTCACTGATGAATGTTTTTCCGGGTTCTTATAGTGTTGCAATAACTGATGCAAACGGGTGCAGTACCAACACAGTAGTTGTTGTTGCCAACAATCCCGGTTTTGTTTTATCTATTGCGTCTCAAACAAATGTAAATTGTTTTGGAGGAACTAACGGAAGCATTAACTCATCAATTACCGGAGGAAATGCTCCCTTCTCTTATTTGTGGAGCAACGGGCAAACAACAGCAAACGCCACAGGATTAACTTCGGGTTCGTATTGTTTGATTGTAAATGATGTTAACGCTTGTGCAGACACCATTTGTACAAACATCACCCAACCCACAGCGCTTTCTGTTACAACAACAAACGATACAATTTGTTCGGGACAAACTTCTTCTGTTCAAGCCAATGCTTCTGGTGGAAACGGGGTGCCCTATTCTTATAGTTGGAATGCGGGTGTGTATATCACACAAACAATAAGTGTGTCTCCGGCAACCACAACAAACTACACGGTTATTGCAACAGACCCGCTTGGTTGCAATTCTTCAAGCGCAGTTTCCACTGTAGTGGTATTACCGCCTTTAAGCCTGGTTTCGGGCAACGATACAATTTGTCCGGGAACAATGGGTAACATACAGGCAAACGCAAGTGGCGGCAATGGAAATTACACTTACACTATAATGCCAGGTGCTATTAATAATGCAACAGGAAATTTCAGCGTAACTGCTGCATCTACGCAACAATATACAATAACAGTTTCAGATGCCTGCACAACTATTCCGGCCACATCAAATTCAACGCTCAATATTTTTTCGTTGCCTGTAATTAATCCGGTTTCGCCCTCTTATTCTGCTTGCCCTGTTTTTTGCACCAGCGTTTATGATTCAACAGCGCTCAGCAGCGGCCAGATCCAAAACTGGAACTGGGGATTGAGTAATGGTTCTGTATCTTCCGGAAACACCGGACAGTTTTGCATTTCTCAGTCCGGTTCTTATACCCTCACACTTGTATATACAAGTGTTGACGGATGCGCCGATACAATTTCTATTAATGATTATTTCACTGTTTTTCCTCAGCCAACGGCAGGTTTTACAACCAACAACACAGATGCAACTGTTTTAGAACCGGGTTTTATTTTTTCAAACACATCGCTGAATGCAGATAATTATTTGTGGAATTTTGGAGATTCAACAAGTAGTAACCTTACAAATCCCAATCATGACTACACTTCAGAAGGGACATATCCGGTTACACTTATTGCTTCCAATCAGTTTGGTTGTACTGATACAACAATTTATGTAATTACTATTAACCCTGATTTTACATTTTATGCGCCTAATACTTTTACTCCTGACGGAAATGATCTGAACGCCACTTTTCTTCCGCTTGGTGTTGGCTGGGACAATCCTACTTTTCAAATGTGGGTTTATGACCGCTGGGGAAATAATGTTTTTTCTACAAATGAATTTGGCAAAGGTTGGGACGGGCGCGCGAATGGCGGAACGGAGCTTGCCCAGCAGGATGTGTATGTATGGAAAGTAAAACTAAATGATGTTTTCGGAAAACCACATTCGTATGTGGGGCACGTTACAATTGTAAGGTAAACTTTTTTAGTACCAATTCTGACCGGGTTTTTGTTAATAACAGGATAGGTTTTGTTTTTCCGGAAGCCGGCTTACGTCAGATGGTTATTTCCGATTCCGCTAACTTATAAAACCATAAACAAAAATAATTTTGAGTAAATGTAAAAGAACATGAAAACAGGTCGTGTAAAATTTTTCAATCAAAAAAACAAATTCGGATTTATTGAAGATCTAAAAGATAAATCTACCTACTACGTGCACATAAAAGACCTTTCTGAAATGGTAAACGAAGGCGACGAAGTTGAATTTGAGGCAATAGAATCTAAAAGAGGATTACAGGCAATCAAAGTCAAAAAAATTAAGTTGCCTTGAAATTACCCGGAGATTAAAAAATTTATTCAACGGGTAACAAACCACTGTCAGTAGTTATTTGTCTTGCTTCCTGGCCCTTTAAATAATCAAGGAAAATTTTCAGGTCCGCTTCCGGGTTTTTAGGAAACACACAAATTATCTTACGTGCAAGCGGATAGGTAAGGTATTTTATATTTGCAAAATTAGGTTCTACAAATTCTCCGCCATCTTCTTTTGAGAGTAGTAATGCTTTTACGCCTTGTTCAATGTCAGCATGCCCCACATAACCAATGGCACCCGGTGTTTGTACAATGTTTTTGGTGATTTCGTTATTGTGCGTAAGGTTTATATCATCGCGGGAAAAAGGAGTGCTGAACATTACATGCTCTTTAAAGAAAGAATAAGTGCCCGAATTTATATCGCGCGAAAATAAAACAATGGGCATATCGTTTCCTCCTAATTCTTTCCAGTTCTTTGTTTTTCCTGAATAAATATTCTGCAATTGTTGAAGCGAAAGTTGTTTTACAGGGTTGAGTGAATTTACCACGATCAATATCCCATCAAAAGCAAAATCGGTAATGGTGTTTTTCTTTGAAAGTTCTTCCTCTTCTTCTTTTGTAAGGCCGCGCGAAACAAAAGCCATATCTGCCTCACCGTTTTTAAGTGAGCCTATTCCGAGGTTTGAACCGCCACCATCATAATTGATATAAACATCTTTATTCGTTTCACCGAATTTCTCCAGTATTTTTTCAATGGCCGGCCTTGCCGTTTCACTTCCTTTTATCAGGTAAACTTTGTGAGGTGCCGTTGTAGCAACATTTTCTTTCTCTTTTTTTTCTGAACAGGAAAACAAGATCAAAACAAGAAAAATCAATACAGGCAGACGAGGGTGCTTTTTTTCTTTCATCCTATAAAGAAAGACACTTTAGTTTAAGATGGTATAAACATAGGATTAAGAAATGTGATGTTACTAACATTTATTAAACAGGCAGACCCTGTTCTTTTTTACAGCAACCTTTTTTGGCGAATGTTAACCCAAAGCTAATCTCAGCATTAGAAAATTAACGGTGAGCATACTGTAGTTTAAATATATCATAATTCTTTTTTTTGCTTAATTGAGAATTTTAAAATGAATTTTGTTGAGCAAAATAGATAAATAAATAAAGAATGAAGATAAGAGAAGCAGAACAGGTGGCCATTCCGGCTTTTACTTTTTTTGTTTTTAGAAAAATAATTACAGGCCTCTGTAATAATATACACACTCTTGCCATGGGTTGTGTTTAACAAAGCGAAAAATTAGTTCTTCTCCCTGTCTTTATCCGGAACCCCTCCGGTTTAAAGTGCAGGGGGATTCGCTTTTTTATTTTTCATCAGAAGTTTGAAAGGTAAGAGATAATGATTTTTTTAAACCTCATATGTTAACACAAACCTAATCTCTGTAACGGGGAATTAACAGATAACACACTTTAGTTTAAACAAATCTTAATAACTGATTTGATTTGGTTGAAAATTTAAGAATCAATTTTGCGGGAAATAAATAACTAAAAATTTTTACCATGAACAATAAAGTATACGTTGCAATTTTCGCATTTATTTTAATTTATTTTTCCGGAAAAATAAATGCACAGATCAGTTTTACTAATGGCCTGGGCCTTGTATATGTACAGGACTTTAATTCACTTTTAAACACAGGCACCTCATCTGTTTTTCCTGCAGGATGGGCTATGGCTGAAAGCGGTACAAACGCCAACACTACTTATGCAGCAGATAACGGTGCCACTGGCACGGGTAATACATATAGTTACGGAACTACCGGACTTACTGAAAGAGCGCTTGGTGAAGTTGCGTCGGGTTCGCTCATATCTACATTCGGAGCAGGATTTGTAAACAACACTGATTCAACCGTTGTGCGTCTGGATATTTCTTTTTATACAGAACTATGGAGAAAAGGAGCGCTTGGCTCAAAAGACTCTGCCATATTTGAATACAGTACAGATGCCACCAGTTTAACAACCGGAACCTGGCAGCCGGTTCAGTCGCTTAACTTAATTACTCCTAATCTATCTGCTCCTGTAGGTGCGGTAGATGGTGATCTTGTTACAAACCGAGCGCTTGTTTCTTCGCAGGTTACCGGTATATCTGTTGCTGTTGGTGCAACAATCTGGATTCGTTACCGCGCCGTAAACGTTTCAGGAAATGATGACGGACTTGCAGTGGATGATTTTTCTGTAACGGCAGTAAAAGGAGCGCCCGTACTTATTCCGGCAAATATTTCTTTTACAAAAAACGATCTTACAGTAAATGAGGCAGCGGGTACTGCAACTGCGTATCTTAAAATTACGGGTTCTAATACACAGCCATCGTCTGTTCAGCTAAACGTTTCTTCTTATTCTACTTTGCAGACTGTTAGTGATTACACAGTAAGTTCAACTACAATTACATTTCCTGCAAATTCAGCAAACAACGATTCTCTTCCCTTCACTATTTCATTAGTGGATGATGCCCTGGTTGAAAGTTCAGAACACCTTATTCTTACCATGACAAATTTTGTAAACGCTGCACAGACCGGAATTACGCAGCACACAATGAATATTACAGACAACGATTACGTTGTGCCCACCGGTACAAATGAACTTTCTGTTTCATTGCTTGGCAGTTTCAGCAACGGAGTTTCCGGAAGCAATTCTGCAGAAATTGTTGCTTTTGATGCCGGTTCTAAAAGACTTTTTATTGCAAACAGCATTGGTGCAAAATTAGATATAGTTAATTTTACAAACCCATCGGCACCCGTTCTTTTTGGCTCGTTCCCCATTTCTGCTTATGGAAATATAAATAGCGTAGCAGTAAAAAACGGAATCGTTGCTGCTGCCATTGAAAACTCTTCCAATCCGCAAGACTCAGGAAAAATTGTATTCTTTGATGTGTCAGGAAATTACATCAGCCAGGTAAAAGCCGGAAAGATGCCCGATATGATCACTTTTAATCACGCAGGAACAAAAGTGTATACTGCTAATGAGGGCGAACCAAACACAGCTTATACCAACGATCCTGATGGTTCAATTACTGTTGTAGACATCAGTGGCGGAGTAGCTTCTGTAAATCAAAGCAATGTTACTCATATAACTTTTACATCTTTCAACGGACAAGAGGCAGCACTTCGCGCAACAGGAATAAGAATTTATGGTTTGGGCGCAAGTGCTTCGCAGGATTTTGAACCGGAATACATTACTATTTCTGACGACGATCTTACCGCCTGGGTTGCGTTGCAGGAAAATAATGCATTTGCAAAACTAGATCTTGTAACCAACACTATTACACAATTAATGCCGCTTGGATTTAAAGATTATTCTGTTGGCCAAAATGCTTTTGACGGTTCTGATATTTCTTCGGCAGTAAATATTGCAAACTGGCCGGTAAAAGGAATGTATTTGCCTGACGGACTAACTTCATACACAAGCGGAGGAAATGTGTATTTACTTACCGCAAATGAAGGTGACTCAAGAGCGTATTCAGGATTTTCAGAAGAAGTACGTTTAAACACAGTTACACTAGACCCGATAGCTTATCCAAATTCGGCAGAATTAAAAAACAATTATGCTATTGGGAAATTAAACGTAACAAATAAGTTGGGAGACACAGATAACGACGGAGACATTGATCAGATCTACGCTTACGGCTCACGTTCTTTTTCTGTGTGGAACGCAACAAGCGGCGCACTTACCTATGACAGCGGAAGTGAGTTAGAACAGATTACAAATGCACATCCTTTATATGCAAACATGTTTAATGCAAGCAACGGAACAGCGGCTATAAAGAAAAACAGGAGCGATGACAAAGGTCCGGAACCAGAAGGTGTCGTTGTTGGAGCGATCAATGGAAACAATTACGCGTTTCTTGCGCTTGAAAGAGTGGGAGGTTTGATGATGTATAACATTAACAATCCTGCAAGTCCTTATTATGTTGGATATCACAACAACCGCCCAACAGATCTTGGAGCAGAAGGAATTGTTTTTATTGATGCGGCGCAAAGCCCGAACGGAAAAAACATTGTAATTCTTGCCAATGAAATCAGCAGTACGCTTTCCATTTATCAGGTAGACGCTTGTTCTGCCACACTTAATTATTCTGTAACTGCCAGCGGCCCTTTAACTATTTGCCAGGGAGACAGCGTTAAACTTGATGCTGTTGGAAATGTTTCAAATACCTATCAATGGTTACTTAACGGAAGTCCGATAAGCGGCGCAACAGATACTTTACTTAAAGTAACTGCTGCCGGAAATTATTCGCTGATCATTTCTAAAGGCGGTGCACTGTGCTCAGATACATCTTCTTCTTCCACTGTAGTGGTGAATGCGCTTCCTAATGTAAATGTTGTTTCAAACAATCCAACCATTTGTAACGGAAGCAGCGCCACTTTAACAGCAAGCGGAGCCAGTACTTATTTATGGAACAACGGCTCCACTACCGCTTCACTATTTGTTTTTCCGTCTTCAACAACTACTTACACAGTAACCGGAACCGCTGCAAACGGTTGCAAAAAAGCAGCAACAGTTACTCAAACTGTAAATGCTTTACCAACTGTTACAGTGAGCGCAACCAATTCTTCTGTTTGTGCGGGCGGTAGCTCAACACTCAACGCAGGTGGAGCGAGCACTTATTCATGGAACACAGGTGGTACCACTTCTTCTATTGTTGTTTCTCCGGCTTCAAGTGCTTCTTATGCTGTAACCGGAACCGGAAGTAATGGCTGTATAAATTCTGCTTCCATATCTATTACAGTAAATCAGCTTCCGGCAATTGCAATCAGTTCAAGCTCATCTTCTGTTTGCGTTGGAAATTCTGCAACATTAACAGCAACAGGTGGCAGCACATACTTGTGGAACACTACAGCAACAACATCAACGCTTAGTGTTTCTCCAACTACTGCTACATCTTACAGCGTTACCGGAACCGACATCAACGGTTGTGTAAATACCTCTTCAGTAACTGTTGCTGTAAACCAGCTTCCTGTAATTACAATTTCTGCAAGTACTAATACGGTTTGTGACGGAAGTCCGGCCACATTAACAGCAGGTGGCGGAGTAAGTTATTTGTGGAATACAACAGCAACAACATCAACGCTTAGTGTTTCGCCTTCTTCTGCCACAACATACAGTCTTACCGGAACAGATGCAAACGGATGCGTAAACACTTCTTCAGCAAGCATTGCAGTAAATTCTTTACCAACGGTTTCTTTCAGTCTTATACAAAACGCAATTTGTGTAAACGATGGAATTCAGAATCTTTCTGCAAGTCCTTCCGGAGGAGTTTTTTCAGGAACAGGTGTAAGCGGAACCAATTTTGATCCATCCGCTTCAGGCAACGGAACTTTTGCTATCAATTATTTGTATACTGATGTAAACGGTTGTTCAAACAGTGCGGCAGATAATATGACTGTGAATACCTGCGCTTCTCTTGAACAGGTTTCTTCAGCAGCAAACGGAATCAGAGTTTTCCCGAATCCGAATAACGGAAACTTTACTTTCAGTTCTGAAAATGAAGGAGAAACAACTCTTGAACTATTTGATGTGGCAGGCAAACTTGTTTTCAATTTGAAAACACGCAACAAAACAGAATTTATAAATGTAGAAAACCTGGCAGATGGAATGTATCAGCTGCGTATTACCAACAATAACAACATTGCGTCACAGCGGATTGTGGTTGCAAAATAAAAACACCCGTTTTATTCTGCCGGAAAAGAAATTAGTCGTTGTGGTTGAGACAATTTCTTTTTCCGGCAGATTTTTTTTGGAGTGAACACAGAAAGATTAAGAAATTGTTTCATAAAAATTAAGCCCGTGGTTTAATTAGTTTTTTACTGAAACGAAATGCCGCTCAGAAGTATAAAATGTGTCTTTGGTCGAACTTAACAAAGCAGTAATAGTTTACAAGGGTTTAAGATTTTTTTGATGGATAGATTTGTACTCTATGAAATTCAACACGCTGCGAACTCATTTATTTCTTGCCTTTTCAATTCTGTCGGCAATTTTTATAGCCACACTGCTTGGCTCGGTTTATTTTTATAACAAAAGAAATAACATTGCTAAGAGTATAAGAAAAACTGATGATCAGCGTGTTCTGGCATTAAAGAACTTTAAGCTGGTTGATGATTTTCTGACCTTTGAAACAAGGAATGAAAATTATTTTAAAACCGGGAAGAGCCGGATCAAAGAAGACCTCACAGAAAACCACAAAGTATTAATTGAAAACCTTGAACAGGCGGCAACAGGTTTTTCCTCCGAAAATAAAGATGTTAAAGGCTTGCTTGACTCAGCTTTGTTTTACCAGAAACGATATTATAAAAACTTTTTGCTGACGGAAGCGCTAATTAAAGAAAAAGGATTTAAAGATTTTGGTGTGGAAGGCAAGATGAGAAAATTTGCCCATGAGTTGATGGAAATAAAAAACCTGTCAGTTGAAAACGAAGTGCTCATGCTGCGCAGGCACGAAAAAGATTTTATTATCCGTAAAGAAGAAGAGTACCGGATAAAATTCAACACACTTTGCGATACACTGGGCAACAGAGAAAAAAAATATTTTTCGCACGAAAACGAATGGAATGAATTTAAAACCCGGCTTAAAAACTATCAAAAATATTTTAATGAATATTGTATTTATCAGCAGAAAATAGGAAGCAACGAAAAAGAAGGATATATAAGCAGGCTTGATCTTGATTATAAGAATATGGACAGGTTGTTTGATGTGGTAAAAGAAAAAACGATAGGTATTGAAACGGGCCTGCACAAAGTTTTAAAACTGTTTACCATTTTTCTGATCAGTATAACACTTATCATCGCTCTTGCTTTCAGTTATTTTTATTCGCGTCGCATCAGCAGGTCTGCAAATACAATAAAGGAGAATATGAATAAGTATGTGCTGAGCGGTTTTACAGATCGCCCAACAGATATTAAAAAATTCAACATCGCAGAGTTTGATATGATCTCTGCCCATTTCCTGAGAATGGCAATAGAAATTGACGGATATGTAAATTTTTTTAAAATAAAAGTAGAAGAAAGAACAAATGAGATACGGAAGCAAAAAGAAGAAATAGAACTTCAGAAACATAAGATCCAGATTCAGCGCGACCTGCTTATCAACCAGAAATTTGCACTTGTTGAGAAAAATAAAAACTTTACAGACAGCATTTCTTATGCAGAAAGAATTCAGAAAGCAATGCTTCCGCCAATAGAAGAATTTAAGCGGGTTTTTACTGATTGTTTTATTTTATACCAACCAAAAGATATTGTTAGCGGAGATTTTTATTGGATAGAAGAAGTGGAGACAATAGAAAATAAAAAAGAAGAATCGGTTTTTGAATATGCCGATCTGTTTAGTGGTGGCGCTATTCCTGCTTATCTGAACCTTGTTGCCGAAGAAAAAATTTCTGTGCCAAAGCAAGCCGGTAAAAAAAGTAAAACCGTTTTACTGGCTGTTGCAGATTGTACCGGGCACGGGGTTCCGGGAGCATTTATGAGTATTATGGGAATTAATCACCTTAATAAAATTTGCAAAGAATATAAAGTAGTAAAGCCAGCAGAGGTTCTTTTTGGATTGAACAATGAAATTGAAGCGTCACTTAAACAAACAGAGCGTGGCGGATGGGTAAAAGATGGAATGGATATTGCTTTCTGCGCTTTTGATATGGAAAAAATGACAATGAGTTTTGCCGGGGCAAATAAAAAATTATGGTTAATACGCGAAGAAAAATTCTTTGAATTTACCGGAGATGGTTTTCCGATCGGAAGCCCGGGTAATGTTTACTTTAATAGCACAGAGATTAAATTGCAAAGGGGAGATTGCATTTATTTGTGCAGCGACGGGTATCAGGATCAGTTTGGCGGAGCAGAAAAGAAAAAATTCAAATCAAAAAACCTAAAGGAATTACTTGTAAAAATAAGCACACTTCCTTTTTCTGATCAGTTTTCTGTTCTTAAAATAAAATTTGATGAGTGGAAAGGAAATTCGTTCCAGGTAGACGATGTAACCGTGATCGGAATTAAAATCTAACGCAATTCTTACCGCAAGGTTAACACAAGGTTTCTTTTATTTTTCTTTTTGAGAAGTGAACAATTCAATGTTGATGGAATACACCATCGTAACATTTAAAAAATTTTCTTCTAACATGTAAAGAGAAAATTTGCATTAAAATAAATAATGTGAAAACTTTTTACAAAACAATCATTATTTCAGACCTGCACCTTGGCATTAAAGCTTCTAAAGCAAAAGAGGTCGTTAGGTTTTTAAAACATCACCGTTGCGATACGCTGATTCTTAACGGAGATATTATAGACGGGTGGCAACTCCGCAAATCAGGAAAGTGGAAAAAAAGCCACACAAAATTTTTTAAACATATATTTAAAGTTGCCTCAAAGAAAACAGAGGTAATCTATATTCGTGGCAACCACGATGATTTTTTAGACGAGATCCTTCCTTTTTCGCTCGGAAATTTTTCGATAAAGAAGCAGCACATTCATGTTTCAGGTAAAAAAAGATATTTGGTAACGCATGGAGACCTTTTTGACAGTATCACAAAAAATTTAAAATGGGTTTCAAAATTAGGCGACGTTGGTTATACTTTTCTTTTATGGTTAAACAGACATTATAATCACTATCGCGAAAAACGCGGACTGCCGTATTATTCTCTATCTCAGAATATAAAAGCAAAAGTAAAATCGGCAGTTTCTTTTATTTCTGATTATGAAAATGAACTTGCAAAAGTAGCGCGCCACAAAAAGTGCGATGGTGTAATCTGCGGCCATATACACCAGGCAGCAATGAAAACAATTGACGGAATAGAATATTTGAATTCCGGAGACTGGGTAGAAACGCTTTCTGCATTGGTAGAAGATGCAGAAGGAAACTGGAAGATCATTTACTATGCCGGCTGGCTCGAAAAACTAAAAGAAGCAGAGAACATCATTGAAAGAAATTTATTTGAAAACAATGTTGAAGAAGAAATAAATCTCACTAAAAAATCAGCGTAAATAACATGAAGAAAAAATTCCTTTTGGCCGTTCAGGGCGAAGGGCGCGGGCACATGATGCAGGCGCTTACCTTACGCGAAATTCTTGTTGACAACGGGCACGAAGTCTGTTGCGTTGTAATGGGAGCTTGCGGCGACCGTAAAATTCCCGACTTCTTCTTTGAGAAAATTAAAGCACCCGTAGAGCTTTTGCCCAGCCCCAATTTTGTTACTGATAAAAAAAACAAATCCATCAACGTGGGTAAATCGGTAGGAAATTTTTTTATGAATATTAAAAAATACCGCAAGAGCCTTAACCGGATAGATGAATTAATGAAAGAACACAAACCCGATCTTGTGATAAATTTTTTTGATGTAATGATGGGCTTGTATTATCAGTTCAGGAAGCCCGCAGTTCCAATGATCTGTATTGCCCATCAGTATATTTACCTGCATCCAGATTTTAAATTTCCCGATGGCTTTGCAATGGATAAATGGGCGGTAAAATTTTTCACTAAAGTTACGGCCAGCAGATCGAAAAAAAATCTTGCATTGTCTTTTTATAATTTATCTGAACACAGCAAGAGTCTTCGCATTGTTCCTCCGCTTTTAAGAAAAGAGATATTCGAACTTCCCTCAGAAAAGGAAGAATTTTTTCTTGTGTATCTTGTAAATAACGGATACATGGAAGAAATTGTAGAATGGCACAAACTTAATCCGGAAATTGAGCTGCATTGTTTTGCCGACAACCCTGATTTTATAAAAAGCAATTTTCAATACAACAAAGAAAAACTTTTTGTGCACCCCATTAACGATAAAGCGTTTCTGGAAAAAATGGCAAAAGCAAAAGGTCTTGCAAGTACTGCGGGTTTTGAATCTGTTTGCGAAGCCATGTATTTAGGAAAACCCGTCCTGATGGTTCCGGTGCAAGGCCATTACGAGCAATTTTGTAATTCGCGAGACGGGCACCACGCAGGCGCTGGCGTATATGACAAGAGTTTTGATCTGGGAAAACTGAATGAGTATACCAAACATTTCAATTACAATAATCCTGCTTTCAGACAGTGGGTTTCTACAGCCAGTTCAATTATTTATACAGAAATTAACGCAGCTTAATTATGACCAGAAAAGTTTTATTTATCATCAACCCCAATGCCGGAAAAAAAAGATCTTCAGAAATTGTGAGATTAATACGCCAAAGTTTTTCTGAAAATTATCCTTACGAAATTTCTGTGTGGGAAGACAAAGACAATTTTAATCCGGTAAAAGAAAAATTATTCTCCGGAGGATTTACAGTGGCAGTAGCAGTGGGCGGAGACGGAACCGTAAACCAGGTGGCAAAAACCATTGTGAACACGGAGATAGCATTAGGAATTATTCCGGTGGGTTCTGGAAACGGTTTGGCCAGAACACTTGGTGTTTCTATGAAAGCAGAAGAGGCAATAAAACAAATTGAAAGCGGAAGGGCCTATAAAATTGACAGTGGAGAAATAAACGGAATTCCTTTTTTCTGCACATCGGGTTTAGGTTTTGATGCGCGCATCGGGCAGCTTTTTGCAAGCTCTAAAAAACGCGGACTTTCTTCTTACACAAAAATTGTTTTAAAAGAATTGTTCAATTACAAATCTCAAAAATATATTTTTGCAATGAACGGAGAAATTTTTGTGCGAAAAGCTTTTTTAGTTACTGTAGCCAACGCAGGCCAATACGGAAATGATTTTTACATTGCGCCTGAAGCAAAAGTAAACGATGGAATTTTTCATGTGGCCATATTAAAACCCTTTTCTTTCTTTTCTGTGTTCGGAGTATTCTTTAAAATTATCAGAAAAAAAGCGCACGAATCTAAATACATTGAAACGTTTACAACCCGCAATTTAAAAATTACCCGCGTAGAAAAAGCCAGCGTTCATTTTGACGGAGAACCAAAAATGCTGGAAGAAGAAATAAATTTTTCTATTTTTCCGGACTCACTGAATATTGTGAGCTGATTTTTTCATCAGTAACAATTCATCAAAAAAAATCCCCGCCAAATTTTTTCCAGCGGGGATTTTTAATTTTGAGAAATATTTTTCTTCTTATAATTTCTGAATAAAAATTGAAGCGTTTACAGCGCTCAGACTTCCGCCTGTATTTGCCGCAAGGTTAGTACTGGCGCCTGAACCGGTATTGTTTAGCTGAATTACATCACCTGCCACAACGTTGATAATGACCATGCCGGAATTTTGCTGAGTCGTATTGGCCGAGCCATATCTTGAACCCGGAGCAGAAACACCATTATGAAAAACTGAATATTGATTGGTCTGGTTGGCGGAAACCGAAAATTCTATTTTATAAACACCGCTAACATTTATAAAAATAAAAGAAGAATTCGGATTGTGGGTAATGTTGGATGACATTGGTCCGTTTGTATCAAACGTTACTGCAGCAGTAAGGGTATTGAATTGCGCAGATACGTTATAGATATATGCGTATTCAGATGCTCCAGCACCTCCAGTAGGTCCGGTAACTCCTGTTGCACCAGTAGCACCATTTACTCCGTTTGCCCCGCTGGGGCCTGTTGGTCCTGCTGCACCTGCAGAACCCGTTGCTCCTGTTGCACCATTCGCTCCCGCAGCACCAGTTGCTCCTGTTGAACCGTTAGTTCCATTTGTACCAGCCGCACCAGTTGCTCCCGTTGCACCGTTAGCTCCTGCAGAACCAGTTGCTCCTGTTGCACCATTAGTTCCGTTTGTACCCGCGGCGCCTGTCGCTCCAGTGGCACCGTTTGCTCCGACAGAACCAGTCGCTCCTGTTGCGCCATTAGTTCCATTTGAACCAGCAGCGCCTGTCGCTCCAGTGGCACCGTTTGCTCCAGCAGAACCAGTAGCTCCAGTTGCACCATTTGTTCCCGCAGCACCAGTAGCTCCTGTCGCGCCATTCGTTCCATTTGAACCATTTGAACCAGTTGCGCCGTTAGCTCCTGCAGAACCAGTTGCTCCAGTTGCACCATTCGTTCCGTTAGTTCCATTTGAACCAGCAGAACCAGTAGCTCCTGTCGCACCAGTAGTTCCGTTTGAACCAGCGGCACCAGTAGGTCCAGTTGCACCATTTGTTCCCGCAGCACCAGTAGCTCCTGTTGCGCCATTCGTTCCGTTAGTTCC